>JAKAMV010000769.1 GCA_021812735.1 Chloroflexota bacterium
CTTGACGGACATCTCGCGCAGGTCGCGGAAGTCCAGGTCGTTGCGCTCGCGCGCTGCCTCGAGTTCAGCGACCTCGTCCTGCTCGGTCACGGGCAGGCGGCTGGTCTGGGATCGCCGGCGGGTGCGGCGGTTGCGGCTCGGGCGCTGGTCGGGACCGTTCGGCATTGGACGGGAATTCCCTCGGGGTGCGGTGCGACGCGGTTGCGAACCGGTCGGGATGGAGCGCGCCACGGGCCGTGCTTCGCGCGGAATCGCGGGAGCGTCGCGCGCGGCCGGTGGGGGTGCCCGAATCATATTGGACGCAGAGCCGCCGCGTCAACGTCGCGCTCATCCTCGGGGTCGTCGCGTTCGCCTCGCCACGTGGAGCACGGGAGCAGCCCAAGAGCACGCCCATGACCGACACCGCCGGAACGAGGCGCCTCGGTCGCGCCACGCCTCTCGCAGTTGACGACGCAACGGCGGTCAGGTCGCGGGTGCCGCCTCCGCCTCGGTCTCGCGGTCGTCCTCGAACCCGGGGCCAACTGCGGTGAGGGTCGGCTCCGTCCCGTTGCGCAGGGCGAGAGCGGTGGCCACGAAGCCGTGGAACAGGGGGTGCGGCCGCTCCGGGCGGGACTTGAACTCCGGGTGGAACTGGCTCGCGACGAACCAGGGGTGCTCGCGCAGCTCGACGATCTCGACGAGCCGGCCGTCCGGCGAGGTGCCCGACAGCACCATGCCGGCCCCCTCGAGGGCCGCCCGGTAGCGGTTGTTCACCTCGAAGCGGTGGCGGTGGCGCTCGTAGATCACCTCGGTGCCGTAGACCGCCCGGGCCCTGGACCCCTCGAGCAGCCGGGCCGGGTAGAGGCCCAGGCGCATCGTGCCGCCCTTGTCCTCGAGGTCGCGCTGGTCGGGCATGAAGTCGATCACCGGATTCGCGGTGAACATGTCGAACTCGGTGGAGTTGACGTCCTGGCTGCCGAGGGTCTCCCGGGCGAACTCGATCACGGCGCACTGCAGGCCAAGGCACAGACCCAGGTACGGCTTGCCGCGCGTCCGGGCCCAGCGGGCGGCGAGCACCTTGCCCTCGATCCCGCGATGGCCGAAGCCGCCGGGGACGAGGACGGCGGCCGAGCCCGCGAGGCGGTCATCGACATTGCCGGCGTCGAGCGCCTCGCTGTCCACCCAACGGACCCGCGCGTCCACGCCGTTCGCCCACGCCGCGTGGCGGAGGGCCTCGGTGACCGAGAGGTACGCGTCCGGCAGCTCGATGTACTTGCCGACGAGCGCCACCTCGAGGCTGGGCTTGGGCGCCTTGATGCGCGCGACCAGGGCCCGCCACGACGACAGGTCCGGCGTGGCGTCGGGATCGCCGAGGCCCAGCTCGCGCACGACCAGCCGTCCGAAGCCGAACGATTCGAACTGGAGCGGCACCTCGTAGATCGTGGCGGCGGTCGGCGCCGGGATGACCGCGTCGACATCGACGTCGGTGAACAGGGCGATCTTCTCGCGGATCTCGTCGGGCACCTCGGAGTCCGAGCGCAGGACGATCACGTCCGGCTGGATGCCGATGCCGCGGAGCTCCTTGACGCTGTGCTGGGTGGGCTTGGTCTTGAGCTCGCCCGTGGCGGCCAGCGCCGGCAGCAGCGTCACGTGGACGTACAGCACGTTGTGGCGGCCGACGTCCTTGCGCATCTGGCGGATGGCCTCGAGGAACGGCAGGCTCTCGATGTCGCCGACCGTGCCGCCCACCTCGACGATCACCACATCGGGATCGCCGTCGCGCGCGACGCGCGTGATGCGCTCCTTGATCTCGTTGGTGATGTGCGGGATGACCTGGACGGTGCCGCCGAGGTAGTCCCCGCGCCGCTCCTTGGCGATGACCGCGGAGTAGATGCGGCCGGTGGTGACGTTCGAGGCCTGCGAGAGGTTCTCGTCGATGAACCGCTCGTAGTGGCCGAGGTCGAGGTCCGTCTCGGCGCCGTCGTCGGTGACGAACACCTCGCCGTGCTGGTACGGCGACATGGTCCCCGGGTCGACGTTGATGTAGGGGTCCAGCTTGAGGATCGAGACCTTGAGCCCTCGCGCCTTGAGCAGGCGCCCGACCGAGGCGGCGGTGATGCCCTTGCCGAGCGAGGAGGTGACTCCTCCGGTCACAAAGACATACTTCGCCATGGGCACTGGTCCTCCGGGGTTTTTCTCATGCTACCGATTCGGGCGCCCCGGGACAAGCCGCCGGGGGTTGCGATTGGGGTGCGCCCGGCGGCCGGGCTGCGCCGACTCGTGCCACCATCGGTCCGAGCACAGGAGGCCCCATGGAGTTCGCCGACGTCGTCATGAAGCGCCGCGCGGTCCGCCGTTTCGTCGACGGCGGCGTGGACCGCGAGGTCATCGAGCGCATCGCCCGCCTCGCCCAGCGCACGCCGTCGGCGGGGTTCTCGCAAGGGCAGCGACTGGTGGTGGTCGTGGATCCCGGGCTCCGGCGGCGCGTGGGCGTCGTGTGCGGCGAGCAGCAGTACGAGCCGGACTTCGGCCGATGGATCAGCGAGTGCGCCGCTCAGTTCGTGCCGTGCGTGTCGGAGGGGATCTACCACCGGCGCTACCAGGAGCCCGACAAGCTCGACGAGGACGGCAGTGAGATCGACTGGCCGATCCCCTACTGGTGGGTGGACGTGGGCGCCACGATGCAGACGGTGATGCTGGCGGCGGTCAACGAGGGGCTGGGCTGCGGCTTCGCGGGCCCCGCCGGCGGCGTGGCGCCGCTGCGCGAGGCGCTGGGCATCCCAGAGGCGTTCACGCCGATCGGCGTCATGCCCGTGGGGATCCCCCTCCCGGACGTCCGCTCGCCATCGCTCCAGCGGGGCTGGGTCCCGTTCGAGCAATTCGCGCGCTGGGACCGCTGGGACTAGCAGTCGGGGCTCGCGGCGCGCCGAGCGTCCTCAGCCGCCGGGCCCCCACACCTCCGGGCCGCAGGACAGCGGCCTCACGGTCGGCCCGGGCAGGCTGGCTGGGTCGGCCTCGAAGGCGGCCAGCTGCTCGTCGAGCCAGCGGCGCACGTCGTCGAACGTCGACCACGGCCGGTGCGCCACGCCAGCCTCCCGGCAGATCGCCACCAGCCCGTCCTTCGCGAACACCACGTCCGCATAGCTCGCGGCATAGCGGTCCGACTCGCCGTCGCCGACGAACACGACGCGTCGCCCCGCGGCCTGGTGCGCGAGCACCCGGCCGCGCTTGCAGGTGCCGCAGACGCTGCAGGCCGGGTTGCCGTGGGGGAACGCCACGCGCGGCCCCGCGGGCCCGAACGTCGTGTCGCCGGATGCGATCGGCACCCACGCGGCGTCGAGCCTGCGGAGCGCCGGCTCGATGAAGAACCCGAACCCGTCCGACACCACCTCCATCGCGGCGCCGCCGGCGCGGGCCGTGGCCGCCAGCCTTGCGAATGACCGGTCGAGCGGCACCGCCTCGGCCTCCGCGAGCAGCGGGCCGGGGTCCAGGGGGAAGCGGGCCGCCGCCTCGCGCATCATCTCCGGCCACGTCAGCAGGCTGCCCTCCTGCCAGGGCAGCCGCCGGCCCGCGGGCAGTCCTGCGCGCATCACGGCCACCGTGACGTCGCCGCGCGCGATGGTGCCGTCGAAGTCCACGAGCAGCGCGATCGGCGGCGCTCCGGGCCGGCACGGCGGGACGGGCCCGGGGGCCTGCACCACGGCCGTCAGGCGCCCGAGCGCGCGCGGACGCGGAGCGCCGTCGGCAGCACCGAGGGCCGCCGCGCGGTGGCCACGCCGAGCACGATGATCACGCCGCCCGCGATCTGGGCGAGGCTGACGGGCTCGGCCAGGAACAGCGCTCCCAGCAGCACGGCGCCCGCCGGAACCAGCAGCTGCATCGACGACGCCCGCGTGGGCCCGACGAGCCTGACAGCGTTGAACACCAGCACGTTCGCGACGCCGGCCGCCAGGGCCCCCGAGTAGACGATCGCCGCGAGCGCTGCAGGCGGCACGGAGGCCGGCGGTGCCGTGACCGCGTCCCAGACGCCGAACGGGACGAGGAGCGTCAGGCCGCCCAGCACGGTCCAGGCCGTGGCCGTGAGCGGGTCCACGTGGCGCAGGACGCGCGTCCCGGCGACGGTGTAGACCGCCCACAGCAAGGCGGCGGCGAGGGTCAGGGCGTCGCCCGCGAGCGATGTCCCGAGGGCGAGCCCTGCGCCGCCCCCGATCACGACAGCGACGCCCACGAAGGCGGTCAGGGCCCCGGCCAGCTTGGGCGCCGTGAGCCGGTCGAGGCCAACGGCACCGGCGAGCAGCGCCGTGGCCACCGGCGAGGCCGCGATGATCAGGGCCGAATCGCCTGCGGTGATCTGCGTGAGGCCGAGCGTCCAGAGCACCTGATAGGCGCCGAAGCCCAGCATCCCGAGGGCGATGAGCGGGAGGGTGAAGCGCCCCGGCCGACGGACCGCGCCGAACCGCCAGCGAACCAGGGCGAACAGCGTGGCCACGGCGACGGCATACCGCGAGGTGGTGAACGTCAGCGGCCCGAGCACGCCGATCGCCGCCTTGACGACGACGAAGTTGGCCGACCACATCAGCACCGTCAGGAGGACCCCGGCCTCGGCCACGCGCCGCTCGCGCGCAGACACGGAGACGCCCGCCGGCTTGGCGGGCGTCACTGGCGACTTCGTCGCTCCGGCGGGCGGTGCCGCCGTCGGGCCGGTATCGATCAGGCGCCTTCCTGCTCGAGCTCGAGCGCCTCCTCGTCGTCCTCCTCGGTCAGCTTGAGCCAGACGAACAGCCCTGCCAGCACGATGAGGGGGA
>JAKAMV010000770.1 GCA_021812735.1 Chloroflexota bacterium
AGGCCATCCTCGGCGCCGCCGATGCCGCCGTGCTCGTCGAGGGTGACGAGGCGGTTGCCGGCCGGGATCATCGGCAGCGCGGCGCCCACCTCGCGCGCCTTGTCGACCAGCTCCTCGACCTCTCGGCGGTCTACGAACGGCCTGACGGCGTCGTGGATCAGCACGACGCCCACCTGCCCGGACTCGATCTCGTCGGCCAGGGCCAGCAAGCCGTTGAACTCGGATGCATGGCGCGTGGGCCCGCCGGTCACGAACCGGTGCGGCTTGGAGACCTGGCCCTCCCGGACCAGAACGTCGCACATCGCGCGGTCCGCGGGGGCCGCGACCGTCACGATCTCGTCGATGGCGGGGATCCGCGAGAACTCCTCGAGCGTGCGCTGCAGGATCGGCTTGCCCCCGAGGCGCAGGAAGATCTTGTTCATGGGGGCCATCATCCGGACCCCCGAACCGGCCGCCAGAACGATGGCCGCGACGCCACCCCGGACCCCTGCCGTCATCTCCACGCCCTCGTCATGGAACGCAGCCCGACCGCGCCCGCATCGCGGTGCGGCCTATCTCGCCGCCAGCGCCAGGTCGAAGCGCAGCTCGCCCGCCATCGACCGGAGCTCCGCATAGCGGGCATCGCGGGCTGACTGGATCGGCAGATTGGAGCGGAGCCCGTCCACCAGATGGATGCGGAGGCCCGCATCCCGTGCCAGCTGCAGCTCGTCGCGGCAGGTCCAGCGCTCGGCGACGGCCTGGGCAACGGCTGTGGCGAGCGGGGCCCGCCGGAAGACGCAGGGTGCCTGGACGGCGTGGACCGTCGCGCGCGGGATCGTGCCGACAACGCGACCGGCCACGACGCGCTTGATGGTCTCGTGCACGGCGACCCCGAGCAGCGCTCCGTCGCCGCGGAGCGCGGAGATGAGCGCGGTGAGGCTCGCCGGCGTGAGCAGCGGCCGCTCTGGCTCATGGAGCAGCACCGTGCCCAGCGAGGGATCGACCTCGAGGGCCGCGCCGATCGCCTGCCAGCGGTTGGAGTGCGTCGTTGTGACCGCGACCCGCAGTTCGTCTGGGTGCTCGATCGCCGCCAGGCAGGTGTCGGCGTCCACGCCCTCGAGGGCCAGAACGATGGGCCCGATCGAGGGGACGGCCCGCAGGGCCCGCACGGTCGCGTCGAGGACCGACCTGCCGCCGATCGTCAGCTGTCCAGCCGGTGAAGTCGGATGGATCGGGATGATTGCGAGGGAGCTCGGTTCGCTGGTGATGGTCGGCCACTCCCGGCTTCGGGATGCTGGTGGGCGGCGAAATGCTAGCACGGCGCCTCGCGCGTGCGCGCGAACCGCCCGTCCAGCCCTGACGACCGCTCGGCTCCGGGACCTGCACGACCACGATGTCTCCCGCTAGAGGGGGCCGTGAGCGCACCGTTGCGAGGCCGGCCGGCCCCGGAGCGAGCGGCGAGGGAGGGGGGATCGGGTTCACAAATGTGACAATGTGTAGCGACCGTGCGGCTGGACGTTACAACCTGGATTCGGCCGTGTCAATATGGGGGGCCACCGGCTCTCCGACGGACGTCGAGGACTTGCTGTTCGGGAACGACTCGATGGCGGGTGCAGCGTGTTGCGACAGCAGCTCGGTTCCCTGGGGGCGGTGACGGACGTGGCTGATCAGGAGCGCCCGACATGAGCATTCGTGGGATCGCAGCCGCCCCGGGGTACGCCGTCGGCCCCATCTGGCGATACATGGCGGCAGGCCTGGCGGAGCCGCTCGAGGGCGAGCCGGCGGTCGACAGGCTCACCATCTCCGACGCCGCCTCCATCGCCGCCGAGGAGCTCGTCGCGCTGGCCGACCGCGTCAGGGCGGGAGGTCGCGCCAGCGAGGCGGGCATCCTCGAGGCGCAGGCGCTGATGGCCACCGACGAGCTCATCGTCGACGAGGCGGAGCGGATGGCGGCCCAGAGCGGCTCGTCCACCCCCGCCGACCTCGCCCGCGTGGTGCAGCTGGCCGGCCAGGCCGCGGCGGCCACGCTGGCGGCGCTGGACGACGAGCTCCTCTCGGCGCGGGCCGCCGACGTGCGCGACGTCGCGGCTCGCATCGCGCGGATCCTCTCGGGCCACCGCATCACCCCCCCGAGCGAGCCGTCGATCGCGGTTGCCGACGACCTGCCGCCGTCGGTGACCCTGGAGCTGCCCGAGGGGAGCCTGATCGGCGTGGTGCTTCAGGAGGGCAGCCGGACGTCGCACGCGGCGATCCTATCTCGCGCGCTCGGGATCCCGGCCATCGTCGCCGCGCCAGGCATCATCAGCGCCGTCGCCGAGCTCGCCGCCCGGGGCGGCCGCGTCCTCGCCGCGATCGACGGCACCACGGGCGAGGTGTTCCTCGACCCGAGCGCCGAGGTCGAGGCGGACCTCGCTCAGCGCCGGCAGCGGTCGGAGACCGAGGCGCTCGCGGCCCAGGCGCTGCGCGGAGCGCCCGGGCAGACGGCGAGCGGACGCCGGATCCCGCTCGTGGCCAACATCGGCAGTCCGGATGAATCGGCCCGTGCGCTGGGAGCCGGTGCCGAGGGCGTCGGCCTGTTCCGCACGGAGTTCGTGTTCATGGGCCGGCAGGACCCGCCGACGGAGCTGGAGCAGGTCGCGGCATACCGGCAGGTGCTGACCGCCTTCGGGGCCGAGCGGCCAGTGGTGATCCGGCTGGCCGACATCGGGGGCGACAAGGCCATCCCCTACCTCAACCTGCCCGCCGAGGAGAACCCGTTCCTTGGCGTCCGGGGGTTCCGCCTCGCCTACGGCCCGGGCCGCGACCTCGTGGCGACGCAGATCCGGGCGATCTTCCGCGCCGGCGCGGAAGCGGGGGTGACCCCCCACGTCATGGCCCCGATGGTGGCCACCGTGGAGGACGTGGAGCTGCTCGTCAGCCTGCGCGACGAGGTCGCTGCCCGACTCGACGCCGACGGGATCGCGCGCTCGAGCCGGCTGGTGAGCGGCATCATGGTCGAGGTGCCGTCCGCCGCCCTGCTGGCGTCGTCGCTGGCCACGAGCGTCGACTTCTTCTCGATCGGCACCAACGACCTCACCCAGTACGTCCTGGCCGCGGACCGCACCAACGGGCGGCTCGGTGCCCTTCAGGACGCCTTGCACCCCGCGGTCCTGCGCGCGATCGCCTCGACCGTGGCGGGCGGCGACGAGGGCGGCATCCCCACGGCCGTCTGCGGCGAGCTGGCGTCGGACCCGGCGGGCGCGCTCGTGCTGGCAGGGCTCGGCGTGGACGAGCTGAGCATGGACGCGGCCGCTCTCGACGCCGTCCGGCTGGCGCTGCGCCTGGCCACCGACGAGGAGCTGGACACGCTGGGCCGCGCCGCCCTCGCGTCGCGCACCGCCGCGGAATCGCGAGCCTGCGCCGAGGCGCTGCTGGCGAGCATCGCGGAGCGGCGGGAGACGGTTCTCGCCGAGTAGCGGGCGGCAAGGGTTGCACCGCGCCCGCATCGGCTGCGCAACCGACCGGCAAGACAAAGGTTGACACGGGGCACCACAGATCAGTAGAGTTGCACAAACGCTTCGGACTGTCACATTTGTGCAGGTGGAGAGTTGGACCCCCTATTCATCATCGTGGCGCTCGCTGTCATCTGGTCGGCCCAGTCGTACCTCGTGTATCGGCAGGGCAAGGCGTTCATGCGGCGGATCCACATCCTGCGGCAAGAGGGCCGCGTCGCCATCGGGGTCGGCTACAACCGCATCCACGTCCGAACGTTCGTCGTGGTGGTCGCCGATCGCCAGGACCGCGTCATCCGCGTGGAGCGTCTGACCGGTCTCACGATCTTCGCCCGCGTCCGCCCCGTGGATCGCTACGCGGGGCTCCGCCTGTCAGAGATCGTGGACGTGGCGACGAACCAGAAGGCGCCCCGGCAGTTCGTGACGGCCCTCAAGCAGGCCGCGGACGCGCTGCTCGCCGAGGGCGCCGGCGACTCTGCGGCATCGGCCACGGACGCCCCAGCCGAGGAGGAGGGACATGCCCCTCGCGACGAGGAAGGGGGGCTGCCAATCGCGGAGGTGATCTGACGCGGAGTAGGAGAGAGGTCTTTCGGGTCTCCCCGAACCTGGAGATTGAGGATGGACTTTCTAGTCGAAGTCGCGAAGGGCTTCATCGGGATCTTCCAGAAGGGCGGTGACACGCTCACCGGCCTGGTCACTGGAATCGTGCCCTTGCTGCTCGTCCTGTTGACGGCGATCTACGCCTTCACAGCCCTGGTCGGGGAGGAGCGGATCAACCGTGTGATCGCGGTGTCCGCTCGGCCGGGCATTGCCTACACGCCCTTGCGCTACATCGTGGCGCCTGTCCTGGCGGTCTTCTTCCTCACCAACCCGATGGCCTACACGCAGGGCCGCTGGTTCCCCGAGAGGTTCAAGCCGGCCTTCTACGACTCGGCCGTCTCGTACGTGCACCCGCCGCTCGGCCTGTTCCCGCACATCAACCCGGGCGAGATCTTCGTGTGGCTGGGCATCGCCACCGGCATCTCGGACCTCGGGCTGGACACCACCCAGCTCGCGGTCCGCTACGCGCTGGTCGGCCTGGTGGTGATCTTCATCCGTGGCGTGACCACCGAGTACATCACGGCCTGGCTGATTGCCCGCGAAGCCAAGAAGGCTTCGGCCTCGTAGGCGGAGGACAGACACGTGGAAGGCGTCACCAACTTCATCCTCGTCATCGGCAAGGGCGCCGGCGTTGTCGTCGGCACGCTCTACCAGTCGGGCAGGCAGGCGGTTGACCAGGTCATCCGCAACATCCTGCCGTTCATGTGCTTCAT
>JAKAMV010000054.1 GCA_021812735.1 Chloroflexota bacterium
GTGCTGATCGACGGCAGCCTCCAGTTCGGGGACATGCGGGCCCTCCTCAAGGTGCCCATGGACGCGCCCTCGCTGCTGGACCTGCCCACGGACCGGATCCAGGAATCGGACCTCGAGGACGTCCTGTGGCGGGACCCGTCGGGGATCGACATCCTGCTCGCCCCGCCCCGCGTCGAGCTGGCGGAGATGGTCACGGTCCGCGACCTCGAGAAGACCCTCTCGCTGCTGCGCCGGGTCTACCAGGTCGTCATCGTCGACACGCCCGCCGTCGTCAACGACGTCAACCTCGCGTTCCTGGACGCCGCCGACACGATCCTCGAGGTGGTGACCTGGGACTCCACGACCATCCACAGCACGATGGTCATGGCGGACGCCTTCCGGGCGATCGGCTATCCGCCCACCAAGGTCCGCTACGTCGTGAACCGCAGCGACTCCACCGGCGGGTTCGACCCCGGCGTGCTCGCCAACGCGCTCGGCCGCACGCCGGAGCACGCCATATCCTCCGGCGGCGCACTGGTGGTCCGGACGAACAACGAGGGCATCCCGTTCGTCCTCGCCGACCCGAGCGCGCAGATCAGCCGGGACATCTTCGACACGGCGGCGGAGCTGATCGGGCGGCCGGTCGCGGCAGCGGCCCGTCGGTAGGGGCCGCGTGTCCGATCCCAGACCGATCGGCGTCTTCGACTCGGGCGTCGGCGGGCTGACGGTCCTGCGCGAGATCCTGCGCCGCTCGCCGTACGAGTCCACCGTCTACCTGGGCGACAACCTGCGAGCCCCGTACGGCACGCGCTCGGACGACGAGGTGCTGCGCTTCTCCGTCCAGGCGCTCGACGAGCTCGCCAACCGCGACGTCAAGGCGATCGTGGTCGCCTGCAACACGTCGACCGCGGTGGCGCTGCGGACGCTTCGCGCCCGCTATGACCTGCCGGTGCTGGGCGTGGTCCGGCCCGGTGCGGCGGCCGCGGCCCTGGCCACCCGGAACCGCCGCGTCGGCGTGATCGCCACCCCGGCAACGGTGCGCTCCCACGCCTACTTCAACGCGATCAAGGACGAGAACCCGGCCGTGGAGGTCTACGAGCACGCGACGCCGAGGTTCGTGCCGATGGTCGAGGCCGGCGTCGTGAGCGGCCAGGAGCTCGAGGCCGTGGTGGCCGAGGAGCTGCGCCCGCTGTTGGGCGAGCGCGACGGCGCGGGTGAGTTCGTCTTCCCGCGCCCGCCGTCGGCGAAGATCGACACGCTCCTGCTCGGCTGCACGCACTATCCGCTGCTGCGCCCCGTCCTGGCGGCCGCGGTCGGCGACCGGGTGGCGATCGTCGACTCGGCCACCGCCACCGCGGCCACGCTCGCGGAGCTGCTTTCGGTGAACGGGCTCGAGGCGCCCGGGACCACCCGCGGCACGGCGGCCGACCCCGGCAGGGCCGGGCACTCGCGGCCCGCCGAGAGCTTCGGCCCGCCGCCGGCCCACTCCCAGCTCACCACCGGCGACGTGGGGCGGTTCACCTCGATCGCATCGCGGATGTTCGGGGAGGACTTCCCCGACGTCGTCGGGATCGAGCTGG
The DNA here is from genome assembly GCA_021812735.1 of Chloroflexota bacterium. The sequence continues at coordinate 1,560 of JAKAMV010000054.1, forward strand.
CGGGCGGCGGATGAGTCCGGCGGGCGGTGGCGGCGACCGCCGGAGGGGCAGTGCGCGGAGTTCGCGCGTGTGGCCCGCAGGGTTTGCGGTGGGCCTGGTCGCGGGCGCCGCGCTGACGGTCGCCGAGCGGAGGATCGAGCGGCGTGCGCGCGCCGCGGGCCTCGTCGACTGGGCCCGCGTCGAGCGCGTGGCCGCCGCGCGGCTGCGCCGGGCCCCGGGTGCGCTGGAGCCCTGGGAGATCGAGGCGACCGAGCCTTCCTACACCGCCGCGATGGCCAGGGTGGTGCCCGCCCTCGAGGTGCACCTGGGCACGCGGCTCCCAGGCGTGGTGGACCGCGTGGCGGTGGTGGACCGCGGCGCCTGGGTGGCGGCGAACACGTCGGCCTTCGCGGCGCTGATGGGGCGCCTGGAGGTGGGCCTGCTCGACCAGCTGCTGCCGCCCGGAGCCGGCCTGGCCAAGGCCGCGATGACCCTCGCCAACCGGTGGGTCACCACCACCCAGATGGGCGTGCTGCTCGGGTTCATGGGCCAGCGGGTCCTGGGCCAGTACGACCTCGCGCTCATCTCGGCGGAGGCCGAGCCGGGCAGGCTGCTGTTCGTGGAGGAGAACATCAGGTCGGCCGCGCGGGCGATGGAGGTGCCCCTCGAGCCGTTCCGGACCTGGATCGCCCTCCACGAGACCACGCACGCCTACGAGTTCGAGGCGCACCCCTGGCTCCGGCCGTACCTCGCGTCGCGCCTCGAGCGCCAGGTGTCTATGTTCTCCGACGACGCCGCCGGCCTGGGCCGGGACGCCGTGCGCCAGATGGGCGCCTCGCTGCGCGGGGAGGGCCGCCGGGACGACCAGCACTGGCTGGAGCGCCTGATGACCGACGAGCAGCGCCAGGTGTTCCGCGAGACGCAGGCCGTGATGAGCCTGCTCGAGGGGTTCGGGGACCACGTGATGGACGCGGTGGGCCGGGACCTCGTCCCGGGCCATGCTCGGATCTCGGCCCGGTTCCACGGCCGGCGCGCCAACCGCACCCCGTTCGAGCGCGCAATGCTCCGGATCACGGGAATGGACCTCAAGATGGAGCAGTACCGCAAGGGCGAGGCGTTCGTGGCTGCCGTCGAGGGGCGGGGAGGCCCCGATGCGCTGCGCCGGATCTGGGAGGGGCCGGACTCGCTGCCGACACCGGCCGAGATGGAAGACCCCGCGGCGTGGGTGCGCCGGATGGGCCTCGGCGACACCAGAGGAGGGAAGGCGTGACCGACGCAGCCCCGAACGCGCCGGGCCCCGGCTCCGGCCCCGGCGGGGCCCCCGCGGCCATCGCGCTCACGCCGATCCTGGCGGCGCGCTACCGGACCCGCGACCTGGACGCGATCCGTGCGGCGGCTCCGGGCGCGCGCCTGGTGACGATCGGGTTCGACGGCCACCCGGACGGGCCGCTCGACGATGTCGAGGCGATGCTCCGCGGACGCCTGCCGGCGGAGGTCTTCGACCGGATCCTCGCCCGCGCGCCGGCCATGCGCTGGGTCCACTCCGCGACGGCCGGTGTCGAGCGCGTGCTCACCCCCGCGTCGCGAGCCCGCGGCCTCGTGATCACCAACGCCCGGGGCGTGTTCAGCCGTCCGATCGCCGAGTACGTCATGCTGATGATCCTGTCGGCGGCGCGGCGGCTGCCCCAGCTGCTGGAGCTCCAGGCTGAGCGCACCTGGCAGCCGCTCGAGGCGCGAGAGCTGCGCGACATCACGGTGGGGATCGTGGGCCTCGGGTCCATCGGGCGGGCGGTGGGCGCCCTGGCCACGGCCTTCGGCTGCCGGGTGATGGCCACCCGCCGTCGCCCTGAGGCGGGCGCCGAGGGCCACGACGGCGCCGGTGACGAGCCGTTCCTGGGCAGCGTCATGCTCGAGCGGGTCCTGCCGCCGGAGCAGCTCCCCGAGCTGCTCGCCGAGTGCGACTTCGTGGTGCTGGCGGCGCCCCTCACGGACGACACCCGCGGGCTCATCTCCGACGATGCGATCGCCCGGATGAAGCCGGGCGCCTGGGTCATCAATGTGGCACGCGGAGAGCTGGTGGACGAGCGTGCCCTCAGCCGCGCCCTCCGCGACGGGCGGCTCGGCGGCGCGGTCCTGGACACCTTCCGCGAGGAGCCCCTGCCGCCCACGTCGCCGCTCTACGACGTGCCCAACCTGATCATCACACCGCACACCGCGTGGTCCTCGGCCCGCGTGCTGGAGCGCTCGGTCGACCTGTTCTGCGAGAACCTGCGCCGCTACGCCGCGGGCCGGCCCCTCGTGAACGTCGTCGACCCGTCGGCCGGGTACTGAGCGTGCTGCCGGGGGACGACAGGGACGGGGGCCGCGGGGACCTCACCTCGGGTGCGATCGCGCTGCTCGTGGCCCTCAGCACGCGCCGACGACCGGATCTGCTCGCCCGCGACCACGTCCTCCACGTCGAGGCTCCCGGGATCCGCTGCACCGCGCCCGAGGCGACCGCCGTCACGACCTGGCAGGACCACCGCCAGATCCGCGAGATGCGCGGCGATTTCCTGCTCGTCTCGCGCTTGTCTGGGATGAAGCTTGTCGTCGGCTAGGCGATGGGCACCCGCGCCTGCGGTGCGCTGTGCAGCGCCGCGTACGCCATCCTGTGAGGCTAGCGGCGCGGACCCGGCACCGTCGGCGGGAGCTCAGCGGGCGGACGCCTCGGCCGCCGTGAGGATCGCGTCAAGCCGGTCGAGCAGGATGTCGAGGTCCTCGCGCTCGATCGTGAGGGCGGGGTCGAAGCGGAGCAGGTTGCCACCGGCGTGGTAGCCGACGAGACAGCCCTCATCGAGCAGACGGCGATACGCGGCGGCCGCCGTCAGACGCTCGTCAGGCTGCAGCTCGAGGCCGAGCAGCATCCCCCTGCCGCGCGCCTCCTTGACGATCGGGTGCCGAGCCTGGAGGTCCCTGAGACCCGCGAGCAGGGTCGCCCCGACCTCGGCGCCGCGGGCAACGAGGCCGTCCTCGCGCATCGTCTCGATGACCGCCAGCGCCACCGCGCAGCCGAGCGGGTCGTTCTGGTGCGACTGGGCGTGCACGAGGCCGCTGGCCTCCAGCGCCGCGGCGGGACCCGGGCGCATCGCGACGGCGCTCACCGGGTAGCCGTTGCCGAGGCCTTTGCCCAGGGTGACGATGTCGGGCGCGAGGTTGAAGTGCTCGAAGCCGAACCAGCGACCCGTCCGGCCCATTCCCGTTGTGACCTCGTTGGAGACGAGGAGCCCTCCGGTGCGCCGGACCCGGCTGGCGATCTCCGCGACGAGCTCGGGTGGCGGAAATCGGACGAACGCCGAGCCACTGCCGCCGGGCTCGAAGACGAACGCGCCGATGTCGTCGAAGGGAATCGCCGAGAGCCTCGCGTCGGGCCCGTCCGGTCCGAGGTCGTCGGGATCGATGAGCAGCCACTCGTCGGCGGGCTTGCGGCCGGCTGATCCGTAGGCAGCGAGGTAGGAGTTGCGGAACGTCAGCAGGCGCGGGCGGCCGCTCACGCGTCGAGCAGCCTGGACCGCGAACTCCACCGCCTCGCTTCCCGAGCTCAGGAAGAGGCACTTGCCGTCATCCATGCCCAAGATGCCCAGGACGGCGATCGCCGCCGCCTCGGCGAGCGGGCTCGGGTAGCGGGTCCCCAGGTGGGCGATGCGATCGAGCTGGGCGCGGAGCGCTGCGTTGACCCGCGGGTGACCATGACCGAGCGACGTCGACCAGATGCCGGATTCGAAGTCCAGGAATCGTCGGCCGTGGCTGTCGAACAGGCGGCAGTTCTCGCCGCGCACGAAGTCGGTCTTCACGATCTCGTGGGTGGCCAGGATGTGGTCCATCGTCGTCCTCGGAGTGCGCACCGACTTCGGGTGGAGCCCCGGCGTGCCTCCCGGCATGATGACAGATGAGGAGTCTCGCCTTCGGTTCGGTGTCGCTTGGTGCAGTCAGACGCGGGGCCGCACCGGGCAGGGGCGGGGAGAGGGCCACGCGCCCGGTAGCATCAACGCATGCAGATCGCGATCGTCGGGCTCGCCGGGTGCGGCAAGACCACCGTCTTCAACACGCTGACCAGGGGCCACGCCGAGACCGGCGGCTACGGCGGCGTCGCGCTCAACGTCGGCGTCGTGAAGGTGCCCGACCCTCGGCTTGACCGGCTGGCGGAGCTGTTCCACCCGCGGAAGATCGTCCACGCCGACGTCACCTACATCGATCTGCCCGCGCCGCCCGCCTCGCACGAGGGCCACGTGGGCACCGAAGAGCTGCCGGCCGAGCACCTTGCCCGCCTCCGCGACGCCGACGCGCTGCTCCACGTCGTGCGCGCCTGGGACGACCCGCACCACCCCCACCCGTCGGGCTCCGTGGACTCGGACCGCGACCTCGAGCAGCTCGACCTCGAGTTCATCCTCGCCGACCTCGCCCAGGTGGACCGTCGCCTCGAGCGCCTGCAGGCCTCCGGCCGCCACGGCACGCCTGCCGAGCGGGAGGCGAACGAGCGCGAGGAGGCGCTCCTGGCGCGGTTGAAGCCGGCCCTCGAGGCCGGCCGCCCGCTCCGCGACGAGGCGCTCGACGAGGACGAGGAGAAGGCCCTCCGCGGTTTCCGGTTCCTGACCCAGAAGCCGGTGCTGGTGCTGCTCAACGTGGGCGAAGGCGACCTCGACGGTGCGCCCGCGCTCATCGGGCGGCTCGCCGCCGGCCACCAGCACCGCCACGCGCTGGTCGACGCGCTCTCCGCCCGGATCGAGATGGAGTTGGGCGAGCTCGATCCGGACGAGGCTGCGGTGTTCATGGAGGAGCTCGGGCTGCACGAGTCGAGCCTCGACCGCGTCATCGCCCTCTCGTACCGGCTCGTCGGCCTGATCTCGTTCCTCACCGCGGGCCCGGACGAGGTGCGCGCCTGGCCGATCCCGGACGGCTCGAGTGCGGTCGACGCCGCGGGGGCCATCCACACCGACCTCGCCCGGGGATTCATCCGGGCCGAGACCATCGCCTACGAGGACCTGCTCGCGATCGGGTCGCTGGCCGAGGCCAAGAAGCACGGCAAGGTGCGCTCTGAGGGCAAGACGTACCGCGTCCGGGACGGGGACGTCATCGAGATCCTGTTCTCGAAGTAGGGGACTGGCACGGTGGACAGCGACGACGAGCTCCGGATCCGGCCGATGACCGCGGACGACTACGACTCGGTCATCGCCCTGTGGCGCGTCACCGAGGGCATCGGCCTGTCCGCGGCGGACGAGCGGTCGGCGATCGCCGCCTATCTCGAGCGCAACCCCGGTCTCTCGAGGGTCGCCTGCCGCGGGGACGTGCTGGTCGGGGCCGTCATGAGCGGGCACGACGGGCGGCGCGGGTATCTCCACCACCTCGCCGTGGTGCCCTCGGAGCGCGGTCGGGGAACCGGCCGCAGACTGGCCGAGCTCTGCCTCGACGACCTCCGCAAGCTTGGCATCGGCAAGGCGAACATCTTCGTGTACGCCGGCAACGCCGCGGGCCAGGCGTTCTGGCGCGCGACGGGCTGGGTGGGCCGCGACGACCTGCTGCTGATGCAGCGGGTGCTCATCGAGGACCCGTAGCCGCGGCTCCGGGCGCCGCGATCGGCGGTGCCGCGTCCGCTCAGTTCAGCCGTGGGTCGCCCGCCTGGAGGTCCGCCAGGATCGTCGTGTAGTCGGTACCCTCGTCTGGGGCGTCGAGGTCGGCCAGGAAGTTGTCGTCCTCGTCACGGGACACGTTCACCGCGGCGGCCAGCCGGTCGTCCGTGATGGCAATGAATCCATAGTCCGCCTCCAGCTCCTCGGCGATCGCCTCGACGAGCGTGTCCTGCTCGAACGAGTCCACGACGCGGCGGCGGATCGACTGGACCAGGTTGAAGAACTCCTCTGGGTCCATCTCGTCGTCGCGGACGAGGAGGATGCCGGCGAAGACGTCGTTGTCGCCCTCGTGGAGCTCGTAGAAGTGCATGATTGGGAACCTCGGTCGAAGGCGGCCATGACGGCCGCGGTGGCGCGCGAGCGCAGGGCGGCCAGTATAGGCGGGCCGTCGCGGCGACCCGGGGAGGGCGGATGAGCGCGACGCCGGACGTCGTTGTGGTGGGGTCGGCATGCCGGGACCTCGTCGATGACGACCCGCGCGGCTGGCGGCTGGGCGGCGGCGCATCCTATTCGGCGCTGGCGCTGGCGCGGCTGGGCCTCCGGGTGGGCGCGATCGTGGTGGCCGACGAGCTCGCCGCCGGATCCTCGGAGATCGAGATGATTCGGGACGCCGGCGTTGACGTCCGCATCCAGCCCGGCTCGCGGGGGCCCATCTTCATCAACACCGAGACCCCGACGGGCCGCATCCAGCAGACCCCGCAGGTGTCCGATCCCGTGGACCCGGCGGCGCTGCCCGATGCCTGGCGCAGGTCCGGCGGCTGGATGATCGCCCCGGTCGCCGCGGAGATCCCCGACGTGTGGGCGGAGATCCCGCCTGCGGGGGCCCATGTCGCGCTGGGCTGGCAGGGGCTGCTCCGGGTGCTGGCGCCCGGTGCCGCGGTGCACCACCGGCAGCCGTTCAGCTCGCCAGTTGTGTGGCGGGCGGACCTGATCGGCGTGGGCGTGGACGACATCGCCGACGCCACCGCCGCCGCCGACCTGGCGAAGCTGCTGCGGCCCGGCGCCGAGATGCTCCTCACCGACGGCATCCACGGCGGCAACGCGTACCGGGTGGGTCAGGGCGGCGCGGTCGGCGGTGCGCGCCACTGGCACTCGATCCCCACCCGGACCTACGTCGACCCGGTGGGTGCCGGCGACTCGTTCCTGTCTGGGGTCTTCGCCGCGCAGCTCAAGCCGTCGCTGGTGGCCGGCTGGGGGGCCGGAGACGCCGACCTCCGACTGGGCGCGGCGTGCGGCTCGCTCGTCCTCGAGGGCCCTGGCCTGTTCGGCGTGCCGCGCCTCGATGCCGCCATCGGGAGGATGTCCGGGGGCGACAACCCGGACTGACCGGTGGGCGTGCGCCATGGGTCTCGCGCGCAGGTGCGGCGGCGCGCGAGCATGCGCTGGACCGATCAACGGGTGCACGGTGACCCGCCGGACGAACGTCGCCGCCGTTGTTCGCCGCCCGGTCCCGCTTCCTGGACGAGATGACGAATGGGGCGCTGCAAGCGTTTGCGCGGCGTGGCAGGATGTACGCGACCGCGGGCGTCCCGCACTGGCGGGTCGTCGGAGCGCGGGAGGAGGAGCGATGGCGGCACGACTCGGGATCGGGGTCGTCGGGCTGGGGCGCATGGGCGCGATGCACGCCCGGTATGTCGCACGCGGCGTGCCCGGTGCGAAGGTGATCGCCGTGGCGGACTTCGACGCGGATCGGGCCAGGGCCCTGGGCGTCGAGCTCGACGTCGCCAACGTCTTCCGCTCCACATCGGAGCTGGTCGCGTTCCCCGGCGTGGACGCCATCCTGCTGGCCACGCCGTCCGTCCGCCACCCGGAGGACGTGGTCGCGGCGGCCGAGGCGGGCAAGGACGTCCTGTGCGAGAAGCCGCTGTCGCTGGACCTCGCCGGTTCCGAGGCCGCGCTGAACGCGGTGGCCAGGGCGGGCGTGCGGCTCCAGGTGGGCCTCATGCGCCGGCACGACCGCGACTACCTCCGCGCGGCGAGGCGCCTGGCCGACGGCACCGTGGGCCGGCCGGTCCTGTTCAAGAGCCTCCAGTTCGACCCCGAGCCGCCGGCCGCCTCCTACTGCGACCCGAGGGTGTCGGGCGGGATCTTCATCGACATGGGCATCCACGAGTTCGACCTCGCCCGCTGGCTCATGGACGACGAGGTGGCGGAGGTCCACGCCTGGGGCTCCACCGCCGGCGTTCCAGCCCTTGCGTCGGTGGGCGACTACGACTCGGCGGTGGTCAACCTGCGGTTCGTCAAGGGCGGCACCGGCGCCGTGGAGGTGGCCAGGACCGCCGCGTACGGTGAGGACGTCCGGACCGAGGTCGTGGGCAGCGAGGGCAGCGTGTTCGTGGGCCGCCTCCCGCTCGCCCAGGGCTCGTGCGGGACGCGCGGCACGGTCACCATGGATGCGGTCGACCCCTCGCAATTGCGCTTCCAGTCGGCGTACGCGGCGCAGGTCGAGGCGTTCGTCGCGGCGATCGTCGGCGACCGGCCGGTGACGCCCACGGGGGAGGACGCGCTCGAGGCCCTCAAGATCTCGCTGGCGGCCCGGGCCTCGGCGGAATCGGGCCGGCCGGTGGCGGTGTGACGTAGCGGCGATGGGCGCGCTCCCCGCGATCGGTTTCCAGGTGTGGTGCCAGTTCACCGACTGGCCCTCGCTGGCGGCGACGGTCCGCCGGATCGAGGCGCTCGGCTTCGCGTCGGTGTGGGCGAACGACCACCTGTTCGCGGCGGCCGGGTCGCAGGAAGCCCTGATCGACTGGCCAGCGCCGTTCGACGACGAGACGCTGGTCGCGCTGGCAGACGTGGTGGAGAGGGCAGGACAGGGACCGCTTGGGGGCTAGCGCAAACGGTTGCGTTACGGCACAATGCGCGTCACCCGGTGGCTGCCGGTGACTCCATGGGGATCGGCGCCGTCGTGGCCCGATGGCTCGACGCCCCCGGTCTCGGCGTGGTGCAGGGTGGCCGGCGGCCTGAGGTGCAGTTGGGGGGCACGACGGCGGCCCCGAAGGAGAGAGGAGCCTGCGATGCCCGGACCCGGGATCGAGTTGATCGGTGAGGAGGAGACCGCCGAGGTCCTGGAGGTCATGGCGTCTGGGTACCTCAGCCGGTACGGCCCGGCGGACAACCCGGCCTTCGGCGCCAAGGTTCACCGTGTGGAGGAGGCCCTCGCGTCGATCGCCGGCGTGAAGCACGGCCTGGCGCTCAGCGGCGGCGGTTCGGCGGCGCTGTGGATCTCGATGCTCGCCCTGGGCATCGGTCCTGGCGACGAGGTCATCGTCCCCGGGTTCACCTACGTCGCGTCCATCTCCTCGATCGTGTACGCGGGCGCCACCCCCGTGCTCGCCGAGATCGACGACTCGTTCAACCTCGACCCCGCCGACGTCGCGGCCAGGATCACACCGCGAACCAAGGCGATCATCGTGGTCCACATGCTGGGCGGGGTGGCGCGCCTCGACGAGCTCAAGGCGCTCGCGGACCGGCACGGGATCGCGCTGGTCGAGGACTGCGCCCAGGCCTTCGGCGCCACGTACCAGGGCCAGGGCGTGGGCGGCATCGGCCGGATCGGGACCTTCTCGTTCAACGAGTACAAGACGATCACGTGCGGGGACGGCGGCGCCATCGTCACCGACGACACCGCCCTCTACGAGCGCGCGTTCGCGATGCACGACCAGGGGCATGCCCCGTTCCGCCTCGAGAGCAAGTACGCCGAGCGGCCATTTCTGGGCATGAACTTCCGGATGACCGAGCTGTCGGGCGCCGTGCTGCTGGGGCAGCTCAAGAAGCTCGACCTGATCCGCACCCACCTGCGGGCCAACAAGGCGATCGTCAAGGGGATCCTGCGCCAGGTGCCGGAGATCGGGTTCCGGACGCTGGTGGATCCCGAGGGCGACCTCGCGACGCACCTCGTCGTCGTGCTGCCCACCCGTGACGCGGCCGAGGCCGTGGCCAGGGACGTGGGCTCGATCACACTCGGGACGTCGGGCTGGCACGTGTACAACCACATGGACCACGTGCTATCCCGGCGCACCGTCACGGGCAAGGGATGCCCCTTCGACTGCGGCCACGACCATGCCGCCGGCGAGTACCGCGCGGGCATGCTCCCGCACACGGACGCGCTGGTCGGCCGTTCGATCAGCATCGGGATCGGCGTCCGCGACGCCAACCTCGCGCCCTTCGGGCTGCGGATGAGCAGCGCCGCCGAGGACGCCTATGCGGTGGGCGAGCAGTTCGCCGCCGCGGTCCGCCGGCACGTGGGCTAATCCGCCGGGCAGCTGGCGCGGGACGAGCGCGAGCGTCCGGGAGTCGCGTCTGCGGGGGCATTTCGCCGGCCGCGGAGGCGGGGCGACAGCGTCAGCGCTCACCGCGCATACGCGCAGCGAGGCGCGCCAGGGCTCCGTCGAGGACGGCGGTCATGCGGGCACGATCGTCCTGACTTGCCACGGCGGCCACCTCCGCGACCCACGTCCTCGCACCGGTGATGATCTGCTCGACGACAGCCGCATCGTCGTGCGGTGGCGCTGCGGGTCTGCCCGCGACGTCGAGGTAGACGGGCGACGTGTGCGCCGCCATCGACGTGGTGAACGCCGACTCGATCTGGTACGGACTGCGGGCTCGGGCGGCGAGCCAGCCGCTCGCCCTGACCTCGATCTCCTCGACGATGACCAGCTCGGCGGCCGGCGAGGCGGGCGATACCGCCGCGATGACGCGGCCGTCGAGCACGAGCTCGAGAGCCCCGATCATCGGCTGGGCGGCGGTGGCGACGGCGCGCACGGAAACCCGGCCCGCTGCCGGGAGCGCCAGCGTCTCGCCCGGTTCGCAGCCGTCGACGAACAGGGCGAGCAGCGGACCGGACGTCACGTAGGTCCGGCCTGCTCGAACAGCGCGCGCCCATGACTCGAACGAGAGGGCGTCGTCGGGCGCGAGCCGCGCATACGTGCGCACGGCCCCGACCGGGACCTCGGCGGACATCTTGTCCGTACCGCCCACGACCGGCAGCCGGTAGCCGAGGCGCAGGTAGCGATACCACTCGAGGATCATCGGATCATCAAGGCCCGGGGCCAGGGCCTGCGCCTCCAGGGCGTCGATGCGGCCGGTGACGATGTCCGCCGCAACCTCCGCGTATGGAAGCGGGAAGTGGGCACCGACGACCAGGCCCCCATCGGCCCGGCAGCGGTCGGCCCAGTCGGCCATGAGGACCTCCAGCGCGCCGCCCAGGCGGCCCTCCGGCGGTCCGGCGGTCGCCAGCGGCTGGGTCGGCCGGCGCGCGCCGAGCAGGGCGAGGTGGCCCAGCACGTTCTGGCGGTTCTCGGTGCCCATGACGACCATCGGACGGCCGGGCGCGGGCGTCGAGGTGCCCCAGGGCAGGTCACTGATGCCCGTGAACAGGTCACCCCACTGCGTGGCGAGCACGTGGACGAGGTCCAGGTCCTCCGCGGCAGCCTGGAGGAGCGCGGTGCTGGGCGCCAGGAAGTGCACGTGGCCGTCTGCCTGGACCCATCCGCGGGCGCGGAGGTCCGCCGCTCGGTCGAGCACCAGATCGAGCGACCTCGTCCCCGGCCCGACCTCGACGGCGATCTGCACGGGCCGTCGCTCGAATCCGGCGACGGCCTCCACGTGGACCTGTCCGCGGGGCAGGTGGATCGAGAAGGTCCCGGGCACGTACGCGTACTCGACCGAGCCCAGGATGAGGTCGCCGCCCTGATCCTCGAGGAATCCGGGGTTGACCTCGTCGCGATGGTTGTCCGGCGGCAGGTAGCGACCATCCGCGGCGGTGAACCTGACCCTGGCAGGCACGGGTCGGCCGCTCTGACCGTCGCGCACCGTCACCTCGACCGGGACGGTCGGGCTCGGGAGCAGCTCGATCGCGGGACCGGCAGGACTTCGCAGGACCTCGCCCGGGCGAAGCGCCGAGAGGGCCACCGCCCACCCGCCGAGGTCGAGGACGGCGTCGGCTGCCGCGTCCAGATCGAGGAGCCGCGGGGCGCTCGGTGCCAGCCCGCCGGCGCCGCGGGGTGCGCCCCAGCCGATCGGCCCACTTGTGGCGGCCCGGGACGGCGCGGGGCGGGTCCGGATGAGGGTCCCGAGGTCCAGCGACGGTTCGCCCGCCCCGCCCTCGACCAGCAGGGTGTCACGCGGGCTCCGACGGAGGGGGTCGGCCGTGCCCCGGAAGAGCGTGAGCCCCGCGATGAGGACGTCGCCGCCGGGCTGCTCGGCAAGGGGCTCGATGTGCAGCGCGAGCGGCACGAACGCTGTGTCCAAGGGCAGCGCCCAGAGCCAGAGGAACGCATCGTCGGTGGGGCTGGGGACGAGGTCGGAGACGCCGACAAGATTCCCACCGTACTTGCCCGGCAGGATGGTCAGGGCACCGGACTGCCCGGCAGCCGCGTACCGGCCCGCCATCTGGCGATCGTGAGGCCCGCGCCAGTCGAGCGGCTCGTTCTCGAGGTGGGAGACCGATGCGAACGCGACCGACCCCCAGCCGAGGATGCCGTCGTTGACCTCGAAGCGCCGCCGCACGGTTCGGACGAGGTGCCGGCCGTCGTGCGCCTCGACGTCGTAGACCGCGAGCGGCTGGCCGACGGGCATGACCTGCCCCGGCGGAATGGCCTCGGGCCGGTACCCGTCGCGATCCCGCCAGACATCGCAGAGGTGCGCGACGACGAGATGGGACGCCGGCAACGCCGCGTCGATCGGGATGGTTCGGTGCCCGTCGACATGGATCCAGCGGGCGGCTGACGGGTCAGCCGGGCCGAGGTCGAACGGCACGCCGCGGAAGCCCTGGCGACCCGACGGCAGCCGGCTGAGCGCGCCCGCAAGCAGCGGGTGCAGTCGTCCGCGCGCGTCGCTGGCCGTCAGCGTCCGGTGGGCGTCGAGTGCGAGCGGCTCGGCGAGGGCGGTCGTTCGTCTTGCGCTGCGAGCCGTGACGGTGGACCCGGAATCGTCGGATTGACTCCTCACGCCGGCGACAGTAGCATCACGCAAACGGTTGCGCTAGAGGCCCACGTGACGTTCCCTGTGGTGAGGAGGACAGTCGGGATGGACGGCTTGCCGAGTCGGGCCGTTGACGCCGCCCGCCGCCGCCCCGGAGTGGCCGGCATCGTCCCGTCGTCGTCGCAGGCCCTCGGCTCCGAGTCTGGGCGGTGACCGACGGCCAGCCAGCGATCGAGCTGATCGCGGCGACGAAGCGCTACGGCGACGCGGTCGCCCTGGACGCCGTGGACCTGCGGATCATGCCCGGCGAGTTCTTCTGCCTCCTCGGGCCATCGGGTTGCGGCAAGACCACCACGCTGAACCTGATCGGCGGGTTCATTCCGCTCACGTCGGGTGAGCTTCGGATCGAGGGGCGCAGGGTGCACGACCTGCCGCCGCACAAGCGCAACGTGAACACGGTGTTCCAGAACTACGCCCTGTTCCCGCACATGACCGTGGCCGAGAACGTCGCGTTCGGGCTCAGGATGGAGCGCCTCTCGAAGAACGAGGTGGTCAGGCGCACCGGCCAGTACCTCGAGCTGGTGGGGTTGAGCGGCTTCGGCAGCCGTCTGCCGTCGCAACTCTCGGGCGGCCAGCAGCAGCGTGTCGCCCTCGCCCGGGCGCTCGCGAAACAGCCGGCGGTACTGCTGCTGGACGAGCCGCTGGGCGCCCTCGACCTCAAGCTGCGCAAGCAGATGCAGACCGAGCTCGCCCGCATCCACCGCCAGGTAGGCACCACCTTCGTATTCGTCACGCACGATCAGGAGGAGGCCCTCTCGATGGCGACGACGATCGCCATCATGTCGGGCGGCAAGGTGCTCCAGCAGGGCTCGCCGCGGGAGGTCTACGACGCTCCCGCGAACAGGTTCGTGGCCAACTTCATCGGTGACACCAACTTCATCGAGGGCTCGGTTCGGGGCGGAGCCGGCGCGTCCGCGTTCATGCTGGGGGACGGCACAGAGCTCCAGCTGGCCGAGCCGGCCCCCGAGGGGCCGGCCACCTTGATGGTCCGCCCCGAGTACCTGAAGCTTCGGCCGGCGGCCGACATGTCGGGCTTCAGGGGCGTCCCAGGCAATGTGGTCAACGTGGCGTTCCTGGGGAATCACACGCGGGTGACGGTCGCGACGGCCGCCGGCGATCTCGTCGCCGTCGTGCCGCACGGTCTGGATGGACCGATGGCCGAGTCGGCAGGCGAACTCGGCGAGGAGGTGTGTATTTGGTGGCGGCCCGATAAGGCGGCACTGATCCAGGACTAGTCCGACCATGAGATGGAGGAGGCTCACGGCATGGATGAACTAACCAGGCAGCTTCGGAGACGCGAATTCCTGAAGCTTGTGGGCGCCATAGGCGCGACCGCCGGCTTGGGTGCCTTCTTGGCAGCCTGCGGGGCGTCGAGTCCCACGGTCGCCCCGACGGCGGCTTCAACGGCGGCTCCTTCGACGGCTGCGGGCGGCGCAGCGTCAACAGTGCCGACGGTGGCGCCGGCGTCCGCGACCCCGGGCCCGACCGGAACCTTCAACTGGCTGACCTGGAGCGACCACTGGTATCAGGCGCAGCTGGACAAGATCGCCTCTGAGATCGGCATCAACGCCAACATCACCAGTTTCAGCGACAACATCGACGCCTACACGAAGATCCAGCAGGTCGGCGGCCAGGTCGACCTGGTCTCCGGCGATGCCCTGTGGGTGCCGCACTACTACGAGTCGCAGCTGATCGACGCCTTCGACATCAACTCGCTCCAGGTCGCGAGCCAGCTGTACTCGATCGCCCGCCAATTCCAGATCTGGCAGAGCCCGGCCGGCTACCTCGGCTATCCCAACGGCTGGTCGCCGGTCCAGATCGCCTACGACCCGACGCATGTCACGCCGGGTGCGGACTCGTGGCAGCTGCTCCTCGACCCCAAGTACAAGAAGCGCGTGATCGTCGAAGACCAGCCGGTCGAGATCATGGCCTACATGGGCAAGGCCGCAGGGGTCAAGGACCCCTACAACATGACGCCCGACGAGATCGCGCAGGCCAAGGCGCTCCTGATCCAGCTCAAGCCGAACATCCTGCGCCTGGCCCCCCAGAACACGGACACCATCGCCGCCCTCAAGAACGGCGAGGCCTGGATCGCGACCATCAACCTGGGCGCTGACATCAGCGTCAAGGACCAGGGCGGGCCCGCGCTCACGGTCTACACGCCGAAGGAGGGGACGATCGGCTGGATGGACTCCGAGATGCTCGTCCACGGCGGGACGAACTCGAACCTGCTGTTCCCCTTCCTCGAGGCGGCCGAGCAGGCCGAGTACGTGGCAGCCAACTTCATGATCAACAAGCGTCCGCTGTTCAACGAGAAGGCCTACAAGCTGCTCATCGACCAGGGCCAGCAGGAATTGGCCGACCACATGCTCTACAACAAGCCCGAGACCGTGCTGACCATGACCCTGAAGGGCCCGGGCAGTTCGACCCAGGCGGCAATCGCCGCCTTCAACGACGTCTTCGGCGCCTGACGCGTCGCAGGCTGAACCCATGATCGGCGAAGCCCGCGAGGGGGTTGGCTCGGCCCCGCTCGCGGGCTCCTCCGGCGGGCTCGTGCGCAGGCTCGGCAGGGCCGTCCCAGCCCTGCCGGGTCTCGCCGTGCTCGTGTTCCTGTTCATCGTTCCGATGCTGATCATGTTCCTGTTCAGCTTCTGGCGGACGGACCCCGATTTCCGAGTGGTTCCCGACTGGAACCTGGACAACTACCTCCGGTTCTTCGTCGAGGGGACCTACCTTCGGACGTTCATCAAGACGCTGGTCATGGGCTCCATCGTCACGGTGGCTGCCCTTGCGATCTCGCTGCCGTTCGCGTACTTCCTCGTGCGCTACACGAGCCGGCGCACGCAGCGGGTCGTCCTGCTCGCGGTCATCGTCCCGTTCTGGACGAGCTACCTGCTCCGCGTCTATGCGTGGCAGGCGATCCTGGGGGAGCACGGCGCCCTGAACCAGTTCCTGATGGGGATCGGCGTGCTGCGCCAGCCGTCCATGCTGTTCGTCTACGACGACCCGGGCGTGTTCGTGGTTCTGACGTACGTCTACTTCCCGTTCGCGGTCCTCGCGCTGTACTCGGCGCTCGAGAAGTTCGACTTCACCCAGCTGACGGCGGCGCAGGACCTCGGTGCGCGGCCGGACCAGGCGTTCCGGCACATCCTGCTGCCGCAGATCAGGGCAGGCGTGATCACGGCGTGCATCTTCGTGTTCATCCCGATCCTGGGCGAGTTCCTCACGCCGACACTGGTGGGCGGCGCCCAGAGCAGCCTGATCGCGAACCTCGTGGTGAACTACCTCCGCCAGGCCCAGTTCCCGGAGGGAGCCGCCCTGGCGATCATCATCGCCGGCTTCGTCACGCTGGTCATGGTCGTCTTCCGTAAGTCGTTCCGCGTCGAGGACGTGGTGACCCGTGGCTAGGCGCGCGAGCCCCATCGAGTCCATGCCCGTCGGGCGCTTCGCGCGGCAGACGCGCTGGGGCCTGATCCTTCTGGCTGGCGCGGTGATCGCCTTCCTCTACCTGCCGATCGCCTTCCTGATCCTGTTCTCGTTCGAGGTCGCCGCCACGCCCGGCCTGCCGATCACCGGCCTGACGCTCCACTGGTACGAGGTGCTGCTCGCGGACACCTCGATCCAGAAGGCGGTGCTGACCTCGGTCGAGGTGGCGCTCGTCGTCACTGCAGTGGCCACGATCATCGGCACGATGGTCGCGTTTCCGCTCGTGCGCGGCGGCGTTCGGGCGCCCGGCACCCTCCGCCTCGGCTTCACGATGCCGATCATGATCCCGGGTGTGCTGCTGGGCATCGGCCTGCTGATCTTCTTCCGGCAGGTCCTGCACGTGCCGCTGGGGCTGTACACCGTGGTGGCCGGCCACCTCGTGTTCACGATCCCGTTCGTGGTGCTCATCGTGGCGGCCAGGCTGCAGGGCTTCGACCGGCGCCTCGAGTGGGCCGCTGCCGATCTGGGCGCCAACACACCCGCCACGCTGCGCCACATCGTCCTGCCACTCATCGCGCCGGCGATCCTGGCCGGCGCCCTCATGTGCATCACCCTCTCGATCGACGAGTTTGTCATCACGTTCTTCACCATCGGCCCCCAGCAGACGCTCCCGCTCTACATCTACACGCAGATCAAGTTCGGCGTCACCCCTGAAGTCAATGCGATGGCCACTGTGATCCTCGCGGTCACCCTGGGGCTTGTCGTGCTCGGCTGGGGCTTGATGGCCGTTCGGAGCGCCGCGGCAGCACGCCGCCGGAACAGGAACAGGGACTGATGCGCGCCGCCGTCTTTGCGGGTGAAGGCCGTCTGGTCCTGGAGGACCGCCCTGTGCCGTCGGTGGTGCCCGGCGAGGTGCTCGTCGCGGTGGAGGCCTGTGGCGTCTGCGGGTCGGACCTCGCAGTCCTCGACGTCCCGCCGCGCCACCCCGCCACGCCCGGCACCATCCTGGGGCACGAGATCGTCGGGCGCGTGGCAGCGCTCGGCGACGGCGTCACGTCGGTGGCCCTGGGGGCCCGGGTTGTGGTGGACCCAGACCCCAAGTGCGGTGCGTGCCCGTCGTGCAAGGCGGGTCGTCCGGCCACCTGCGAGCGGATCGTTGCGCTGGGCGTGCACCGCGACGGGGCGCTCGCGAGCCATGTCAGCGCGCCCGCGGCCTCGTGCCACGTGATCTCAGACGCCGTGCCGACTGCGCTCGCGGCCCTCGCCGAGCCGCTGGCGTGCGTGGTCAACGGCACCAACAAGGCAGGACTGCGCCCTGGCGAGTCGGCCGTCGTCTTCGGCGGCGGCGCGATCGGCTGCCTGTTCGCGGCGGTGTTCGCCGCGGGCGGCGCATCGGCGGTGGTGGTCGTCGAGCCCAACGCGGCGCGGTCCCCCGTGGCCACCGCCGTCGGGGCGACGCATGTGCTCACGCCCGACGAGTGGGCGGCCGAGCACGACGCCATCCTTCCCGGCGGCGCCGACGTTGTGGTGGACGCCGTGGGCAGCGTACTGCCGGACGCGATCGACGCGGCCGGCATGGGCGCCCGCGTGATCGTGTTCGGGATGAACGTCAACGCCCGCCCGGCGGTGCGCCAGGTGGAGATCACGGAGAAGGGCCTGACGATCCTCGGCACCTACATCACGGCGTTCACCTTCCCCCAGGCGATCCGGCTGCTCGAGTCGGGATCGCTCAATGTGGAGCCGCTGGTGTCGGCCGTGCTGCCGCTCGAGCACCTGGAGGAGGGGCTGGCCATGCTCAAGTCGGGGGCCGCGACGAAGGTGGTGGTGACCCCGTGACCGCCATCCGGGTGGCGTCCGCGCCCTGCTCGTTCGGTGTGGACGAGGTGGTGGTCCACGACACGTGGATGCCGGGACCGGACGAGCTGCTCGACTGGATGGCGACCCTCGGCTATGAGGGCACCGAGCTCGGACCGCCAGGCTTCATGGGCGACGGGCCCACGACGGGAGCGCGGTTGGCGGAGCGTGGGTTGACGTTCATCGGCGCGTTCCTGCCCCAGACGCTCACTGACGACGAACGCTGCGCTCGTGACCGGGCCTGGATGGAGGGGCTGCTGGCCGAGATCCGCCGCGGGCTCCCGGAGGGCGCTGCGCCGTTCGCGGTGCTCTCGGACGCCATCGACCAGCCGATTCGCCAGCGGGCCGCCGGGCGGGTCGCGTCGCGTCCCGACGCCCAGCTCGACGGCACCGGCTGGCAGCGCTTGGTGGACAACCTCCACCGGTCCGCCGAGCGGGCGGCAACGCTCGGCTTCCAGCCCGTGGTCCACCCCCACTGCGGAACGTACCTCGAGACCGCCGGCGAGATCGACCGGCTGGTCAACAGCCTCGACCCGTCGCTGATCGGGCTGTGCCTGGACACGGGCCACTTCCGCTTCGGCGACGCCGAGCCAGCCGCCAGTCTCCGCGCCTATCGCGCGCTGGTCCGGCATGTGCACGTCAAGGACTGCGCCACGCGGGTCCGCGACGCGGTCGTGGCGCGGGGCGAAGACGTCATCGCGGCCCTCGCTAACGGCGTGTTCTGTGGACTCGGGGCGGGCGACGCCGACATCCCGGCTGCGGTGCAGGCCCTCCGAGATATCGGCTACACCGGCTGGGTCGTGGTGGAGCAGGACCAGTTCTTGGCCCTTTCGGTCACGCGTGACGAGGTCGTGGATGGCCAGCGGGCCAACCGCGAGTACCTCTCCCGCCTGGGGGTTTGAGGCTCCGAGCCGGGTCGGCGCACCGGCCTCGACGGGGGATGTCGTTGACACCGGCGCCGGCCCGCCGCCGCATCTAGCCGCCGGCCCGCCGCCGGGTGCTCTCGCGGACCGCGAGGCGCACAGGGAGCACTCGTGTCGGCGCGAGCTCGCCGGTGGCAATGGCGCCGAGCAGCACGGCCACCGCCAGGGCGCCCATCTCGGCCGCCGGCTGGATCACCGTCGTGAGGCGCGGGTTGGCGATGGCGGCGAACGGGATGTCGTCGAAGCCGGCCACCGCGACGTCCCCCGGCACCGACACCCCGATCGTCCGGAAGCCGTCGAGCAGGCCCAGGGCCACCCGGTCGTCGTACGCGACGACCGCGTCTGCGCCGGCGTCGCGCAACTCCGCCGCCAGCTTCGCGCGCGCGTCCGCCAAGTACGAGAACGGCCCCAGCGGCGCGACGCCCAGTCGCTCCCTGACGATCGTGTCGAGCGCTCCCTGGCGAACCGCGTTCGATCCCGGCCGATCGGGCACGCCGACGAATGCGATTCGGCGGCAGCCCTCGTCCGCGAGGTGCTCGACGAGCTGGCGGATCCCGTCGGGTTCGTCCGGCCGCAGGCAGCCCAGGTCCAGCTGGATCGGTCGCCCGCCCTTGAGCCGCTCGCTGTTGAGGAACACGACCGGGCTGGGTCGAACCATCGCCGTGATCGCCTCGAGGTCGAGCACGGAGCCCATGAGCGCCAGGCCGTCGGCGCGGTGCGCCGTGAACTCGCGCACGGCGCGTCGCTCGCGCGCGGCGTCACCCAGGCTGTTGGCCACGATGACTGTGTAGCCGGCGGCGTGGGCTGCCGCCTCGAACCCGGCGACCACGGTGCCGTGAACAGGGTCCGTCGCGTCGGGGATCATGAGGCCGAACGTCCGGCTGGCCCGAACGGCCAGGCTGCGGGCCGCGAGGTTGGGCACGTAGCCGAGAGCCTCGGCGGCAGCGGCCACGCGCTCGCGCGTGCCACCGCTGATCTGCGGGTCGTCGTTGAGCGCCCTCGAGACGGTTGCGACCGAGACGCCGGCAGCGATCGCCACCTCTCGCAGTGTGATCCGGCGCTCCCCGGTCATTGACGCCTCCCGAGCCCGTTCGTCTTCCCGGCCGTTGTTCGAGCATCCGTGCATCGCCGCGTGGGGCGTGCCCGGGCGCCTCGACGAGCCCCTGGTACGAAGCTCTGCACATATTGCTGTTGTCGACGGCAGCGCGGCAAGGCGGCGACCTTGGGGCGAGGCTTCTCTGGCACGCCTGCCGGCCCTGCGGCCGTCGCACTGCCGGGACGGCGGCCGCCTTCGGGGGCGTCGGTCCGGTCGGTCAGGGGCCCTGATCCGATCCGGAGGTCACCCCGCCGCCCGGGCCATCCGACCGACCCGTGCCGCGAGGCGAGCTGCCCGGCGTGCGGTGTCGGCCTCCACCCGGGGGTAGGGCCGCCCGAGGGCGCGCGAGCGCTCGAGGATCCGCCAGGCGGCCCGGGTTGCGGCAAGCGCGCCGCGCTGGTCCGTCAGGCGGTGCTCACGCAGCTTGGCGACCTCG
>JAKAMV010000055.1 GCA_021812735.1 Chloroflexota bacterium
CGCTGGAGGAACTCGGGCAGCGTCGGCACACGCTCACCACGGAGCTGGGTGCGCTGGAGCAGCAGCTCCGCCGCATCGAGAGCGAGACCGACACGGCCGACCTCCGCCAGCGCCGCGAGAACGTCCTGGCGGCGCTGGCCGGGCAGGCCGACCGGTACCTGGTCGCGCGCCTGGCCGTGGAGCTGATCGCGGCGGCACGGGCACGGTTCGAGCAACTCCACCGGCCCGCGGTGATCGCCGCCGCCGAGCGGCTGTTCGTGGAGTGGACCGGCGGCGAGTACGCCGGTCTCGTGGTGCCGTTCGGGGAGCGCGTCCACGGGGCCCGGCGCGCCGACGACGGCTCGCTCGTCCGGCCGTCGCAGCTTTCGCGCGGCACGCGCGAGCAGCTCTACCTGGCATTTCGGCTGGGGCTGATCGAGCATTACGCGACCCGGGCCGAGCCGCTCCCGATCGTGATGGACGAGGTGCTCGTGAACTTCGACCCGGAGCGGGCGGAGCGCGTGGGACGTTCGATCCGGGAACTCGGCGCACGGCACCAGGTGCTCTACCTGACATGCCACGACCGGGTGCCACTGGAGGCGGACCGGGAGATCGTGCTCGGACCGAACCTCCGGCCGCTCGCGGTCCGGGATACCCTCAGCGCAGGCGAGCCACCACGTTGAGCCGCACGTAGTCGAGCGACGGGCCCGGCAGCAGGGCCGCCACCGAGCGGACGAAGTCGCGCCGCTCCTCCTCCGGGAGCAGTGCCACGTGCTCGCGGAGCACCACCGTCGCCAGGAACGTCTCGAACGGATCGCCGGCCTCGAACGCCGTCGGCTCGGGCTGCAGCCAGACCCTCACGTCGACGAAGCCGGCGTCGAGCAGGGACCGGCGCTCGGGCCCGGGCTCCGGGTACGTCCACCGCCCGGGCAACGGATCGCCGATCACCGCCAGCGCCCGGGCGACGCTCGCGATGTTGCCGGCCCCGCCGTACTGGGCGATCAGCTGGCCGCCGGGCACCAGCACCGCCGCGAGGCGGCGGAACAGGGCCGGGTGGTCGGGCACCCAGTGGAACGTGGCGGTGGAGACGATCGCGTCGACGGGTTCGTGCAGGGCCAGAGGCTCGCGCAGGTCGGCGTTGACGAACGAGACCCGCCGCCCGTACCGGGACAGCCGCCGGCCGGCTGCATCCAGCATCTGCGCGGACGCGTCGAGCGCCACCACGTGCGCCTCGGGCAACCGGTCGAGCAGCTGCTCGGTCACGCGCCCGCTTCCGCAGCCTGCGTCGAGCACCCTTCGAGCCGCAGGGTCGAGCCGGCCGATGACGCCGGCCCCCCAGCGCGCCTGCGGATCGGCCACCCGATCGTAGGTGACGGCATCCCATTCCCGCGACATCGGCGCACGATACCCGAGGACGCGCGAATCGGCCGCAGCCGACGGCGAGATCCGAGGCGCGCGCACCGGCCGTGCGTCGGCGCGAGCGGTCCCGCCTCTCCCGGCGGGGCCCGGATCGCCCCTATCCGCCGTGCGTCGGCGCGAGCGGTCCGCGGGCCCATGCCGGCGCCCACTGCTCGCGCCGGATCCGCTCCACCTCGTCGGGGGCGATCTGCGGGACCGGCCGGAAGGCGAAGGCGCGGAGGTACGCGTCGGCGGCGCCCTCCACGACCGAGGCCGCGTTGTACGCGTGGTCCACGGTCGGGCCGATCGCGAGCACCCCGTGATTGCGGAGCAGGCACGCGCTCCGGTCGCGCAGCGCGCTCGCCGTCAGTTCGGCGACCTCGGCCGTGCCGCCCCTGGCGTAGGGCGCCGTCACGATTCCGCCACCGCAGGCCGAGACCAGCCCGTGCAGGATGGGCGGGATGCCGATCCCCATGGCCGCCACGGCCATCGCCGCCGCGCTATGCGTATGCACGATGCCGCCGACGTCGTCCCGGCGCACGTAGGTGAGCGTGTGCAGCGGCAGCTCGCTGGTCGGCCGAAGGGCGCCGTCCACGACGCGGCCGTCGGTGCGTACGATCACGACGTCCTCGGGCCGCATGGTGTCGTACGGCGTGCTCGCCGGCGTGACGGCCACGAGCTCAGGGTCGTCGGGGATGCGCATGCTGATGTTGCCGGCCGTGAAGTAGACGAGCCGCTCCGCCAGCAGGCGCCGGCTGAACAGCAGCACGCGCTCGCGTGCCGCCTGCCAGGTGGCGGGTGTGCTCACGACCGCGGCCGCGTTGCGGGCTGCCCCAGCGCCGTGAACGGCGGCTGGATCACCCCGACCTCGGTGATGAACCCCGTGATCATCTCGTGCGGTGTCACGTCGAAGGCAGGGTTCCACGCGGCCACCCCGGCCGGAGCCGTGCGGCGGCCCTGCCAGCCCCGTACCTCGTCGGCCGCGCGCTGCTCGATCACGATGGCGTCACCCGACGGCGTGGCCGGGTCGAACGTCGATGCCGGGGCGGCGACGTAGAACGGCACGCCCGCGTGCTGCGCGGCCAGTGCCAGCGAGAACGTGCCGACCTTGTTGGCCGTGTCGCCGTTGGCGGCGATCCGGTCGGCCCCCACGATCACGGCGTCCACGGTCCCCGAATGGAGCAGCGAGGCGGCCGCGCTGTCGACGACCAGGGTGACGTCGATCCCGGCCTCCATCAACTCCCAGGTCGTGAGCCTCGCCCCCTGCAGCAGCGGCCGGGCCTCGCAGGCGAAGACACGCACCGGCTCCCCCGCCGCGGCCTTGGCGTAGACGACGCCCAGCGCCGTCCCCCAGCCCAGCGTCGCCAGCCGGCCGGCGTTGCAGTGGGTCAGGATGGTCGTCGCCCCGCGCAGCTCGGTCCGACCGTACTCGCCGATCAGCCGGCATGCCTCGCGGTCCTCGTCGACGATGTGCTGGGCCTCCAGCAGCGCGCGCTCCCGGACGGCGCCCGGCGTGGCCTCGTCCGCCGCCGCATCGCGCACGCGCCGCACGGCCCAGGTGAGGTTGACGGCCGTGGGGCGGGCCGCCCCGATCCGTGCCACGAGCGCGTCGAGCGCGGCACGCGCCTGCTCCGTCGACGAGGGGCGGGCTTCGTCGAGCCCGACCACCATGGCCAGCGCGCCGCAGCCGCCGATCGCCGGGGCGCCCCGCACGGCCAGCCTCCGGATGGCGTCGACCGCCTCGTCGACACTCGCCAGGCGGAGAATCTCGAGCGCGTCGGGCAGCTTCGTCTGATCGACGATCTCGATCGCGTCGCCGGCCCAGGCCACCGTCGGTACATACCCCGTGGGGTTCATCCAGTCACTGCCCTCCGGCGACCCAGTATGCACGGCCCGACCCGGGAGCGGCGGGCCACATAGGCGACCCTTCGGCCGCATGGGCGACCCTTCGGCCGCATGGGCGACCCTTCGGCCGCATGGGCGACCCTGTCGGCTACGGCTCGGCGACGGGAACCCCGATGCGGGACAGCCCACGGTCGAACGTGAACAGCGGCAGCGCACGCGTTGCGCGCGCCTGGACGGCGATCAGGGCATCCGGTATGGGGCACGAGACGATGGCGCGGGCACGCAGCAGCGCGTCGGTGGCGTCGTCCGTGTCCATGCCCAGGATCTCGACGTTCTGGCGGCGCACGAGCCCGATCAGCGCGTTGACCACCTCCGTTCGGTTCACGCCGTACTGGGTCCGCAGCACGTGGGCGCTCTCGACCAGCGCGAGCAGCGAGACACCGAGACGCTCGGACTCGTCGATCAACCGCGTGGCCCGGGCCGCCTGGTCGGGCGGGGAGCCGACCAGGTACCGCACCAGCACGGACGTGTCCACGGAGATCACCCGGGTTCTTCCGCTCGCTCTCCGGAGTCCAGTGGCACGGGGAGTGCCGCACGGTCAGGATCCGGGGTGGCCGCCGCGGCCGCGCGCAAGGTCTCCCACGATTCGTCCGGGGGATGACGGGTGACCGCGCCGGCAAGGACCCCGGCGAGTGATCGGCGGTGGCGTGCAGAGACGATCTCCACGACGATCCGGCCGTCCTCCACCCGCTGGACCGCCTCGTCGCCCGCGTAGATCCCCAACTCCTCGCGGATCGCCTTGTCGATCGTGATCTGCCCGCGCTCTCCTACTCGGCTGCTCATTGACTTATTTTACCGCGGTCAATAAGAATACATGGGCACAAATCACCGCGGCCCCAGGGCGGCAGGACGACTCTGGCGATCGGGCGAGCGCGCCGACCTCATCCTCATCCCGGCACGCAGGCCACGGCCTTGCCGTCGGGCTGCAGGCAGGCCTCGCCGACGGTCCCGCCGCTGATGATGCCGATGCGCAGGACGCCGGCGGCGGCGAACGCCAGCCAGCACTCGCCCGGCCGGAACGTCGCGCTCCCGCTTCCGCCGCGCGAGCACGCGGCACCATCGACGCCCTGCCTGGCGCCGAGGACGTGGGGCCAGCCCGCCCGCACCCGGCCGTCGGGGCCGAGCGCCACGACCGCGTCGTGGATGGTCGCCCCGGAGCCGGCCCGCGTGGCGAGGTAGAGAGTGCCGTCGGGGCCCGGCACGGGCGGCAGGGCTCCCGGGCTGCCACCCGTCGCTCCCGAGAGCAGCGCCCCGTCGGACAGCACCGTCGCGTAGGGCCAGCCGGGCTTCACCTTCCCGTCCGGGCCGAGGGCGTACACCAGGTCGCCACCCGCGCCCCACGCGCCCTTGCCGGCCGCCACGTAGACCGTGCCATCGGGACCCACCACCGGTGGCTCGCCGACCGCGACCTGACCCTCGCCCATACTGGTGTGCAGCGGGCCCACCCCGGCCGGCAGCCGGAACGGCCAGCCCGCCCGGGACGTGCCGTCCGGGGCGAGCGCCAGCACTTCGTGGACCCCGAGATCGAGCGATACGCCGATCACGAAGCCCGCCACCAGGTAGGCCGTGCCGTCGCTGCCGAACGCGGGTTCGGACAGCGGGACCGGCGTGCTGTACGGCCAGCCCGTCGTCGGGTGGCCCGACGCGTCGAGGGCTGCCAGGTACGAGCGGCGCAGGTCAATGAGCGTGCCGCCGGTGCCAAGGCTGAAGGAAGCGCCCTCGGCGTACACGGTGCCCAGCGGCGAGCGGACGAGGCCCCAGCCGACGCCGGCGATGCGGTATGGCGCGGGCGAGCGGGTCCCGGCGGGCCCGAAGGTGAAGATCGCGCTGTCGAGCTGGTGGAACGTGTGCAGGGTGGCGACGAGGTAGGCGGTCCCGGCGCCATCGAACACGGGATCCGACACGCCGTAGCAGGGCGTGAACGCGTAGCGCCAGCCACTGCCACCTGAGTCGCTTGCTACCAGCGTGGAGCGCTGATCGCCGACCGTGTCGGGCCCGCTGACGATCTGGTAGCGGGTGCCGTCCGGGCTCGTCGTGACCGCGCCCTCGTAGGTCACGGGCCCGGGCGCCATGACGACCACCGGGCAGGGGCCGGTGCCGCGCCAGCTGGCCTGCAGGCCGCCGGACACACCGCCGGCCGCAGCCGGCCCCGCCGGCACCAACGCCCGCAGGGAGAGGAAGGCCGGATGGTCGAACGAGGCGGTGTAGGTCGCCACGCCGTCCGCGTCCGTGGTGGCGGTCGCGATCGTCGTCCAGACCACCGGGCGAAGCGACGTGAGCGACTGGACCTGGAGCGTCCTGCCGGCGAGCGTCCCGCCCCCGTCGAACCGCCAGGTCACCGCCTGTCCGAGCGCCGGCACCTTGGTCGAGCGGGTGAACGGTCCGCCGGTCGTGCTCCCGAGCGCCGAGCTCACGATGATCCCGACCTGGCCCAGGGGCGGCGCTGCGCTCGAGGGCCCGGGCTCAGGGCTCGCGGTCGACGCCGGTGCCGGCAACGACGACGCACCGTGTGGCCCCGATGGCGCGGGTGTGGAGGGTACAACACTCACGTTCGCGAGCCCGGTGGTCGCCGATGGCGCCGGGCCGCCACACGCCGCCACGAGCAGCGCCACGAGCAGGGCGACGGCGGGCTGCGGCGCTGGCCCCCACGATCCCGATCGCCTCATCGTCGAGCTCCGGTCACTGCGTCAGCAGGGCCACGAGCCGCCGGCTGTGGGCGGGACCTCCCGGCGGCGGTGTCACGGCGAGTACCAGACGAGCATTCACGACCATCAGTCTGCGCTCGAGTGGGTAGCCCCCGCCGGTGGCGCCGGCGGGCCTGGCAGCGAGGTTCACCTCATGGGGCCGGTGTCGCGAGCGTGCCGTCGGGCGCGTATCGCACGACGATGGTCACCTCCGAGACGGCCGCGGTGACGGCCTGACCCATGACGGCGACGCCGCCATCCGGGGTGGGGGCGAGCCAGCTCACCTGGGCGTGCGAGGGCAGATCCTGCGGCCAGCCGGCAGCGGGGTGGCCGTTCAGGCCTACCAGCAGCACGCCGCCCCCTGCGACATCGCCCTGCATGGTGGTCGAGGCGAGGTACACGCCGCCCGGCGCGACCAGCGGCCCCATCGGCGGACCGCCGGGGATCGCGAACGGCGCGAAGCTGCCGAACCGCGTGCCGTCCGGCAGCACGTACGGCCAGCCCGCGACTGGATGCCCCGTGTCATCGAAGGCGGCGAGGACCGCTCGTGTCGTGGTGCCCCCGGCCACGTAGAGGGTGCCGTCCGACGCGACCACCGGCGGCTGCGGCGAGAACAGGGTGCCCGGGTTGCCGCTCGACTGCAGCCCGACCATGCCGGCGGGCAGCGCGACCGGCCAGCCCGGGACCGTGCGTCCCGACGGGTCGAGCGCGACGAGCGAGCCCGTGCGGGAGACCGACGGGTCGCCGAGGGTGAGGTACGCCGTGTCGCCGGAACCGAAGGCCGGCGCCGAGGCCGCGCCGGCAACGCGGACCGGCCAACCGGGCCTCGCCTTCCCGCTCGCGTCAAGCGCGGCGATCTCGGTGCTGGCGATGGTGTAGGCGTGGCCGCCGGGGGTCGAAGCCGCCTGGTGGCGCCAGGCGTACACCGTGCCGTCGGGCGCCAGGGCGATGCCGTCCCAGCCGACCACGGGCCACCCTGCACGCTCCGACCCGGAACGCGTGAAGGCGTACAGCGTCCCGTGCGCGTTCGTCTGCCACCACGTGTCGGAGGCCACCGCCACGTAGAGCGTGCCGTCGGGCCCGAGCAGGGGCGCCGAGAGCATGCCATCGGTCGGGAGGCGCAGCGTCACCGGCCAGCCCGCGCGTGTCGCTCCGTCGGGGCCGAGGGCGACCAGGTGCGAGGCAAGGCCTGGGCCGGCCGCGTACGTCGCATACAGCGTGCCGTCGGAACCGACCAGCAGCGAGTCGATCCGGGTCGCACCCGGGATCGTCACCGGCCAGCCTGCCCGTGCGGTGCCATCCGGCGCGAACGCGACGATGGTGCCCACTCCCGCCACGAAGAACGTCCCGTCCGATCCGCTCGCGCTCGCGGAGACCCAGCCGCCGAAGGGCAGCCGGACGGGCCAGCCGGGCACGAGCCGTCCCGACGCGTCGAGCCGGAAGGCCTGCCCGGGCTCACCGGCCACGCCGCCCGCGATGTCGTTGCCTGCGAGGTACACGCTGCCATCCGGACCCGGAGCGGCCTCACCCGACGAACCGATCTGCAGCGTGACCGGCCAGCCCTGGGGTGCCGGCGTGACCAGCGGACCGGCCGGGGCCGCGCGCAGCAGCACCTCGAAGTAGTCCGTGCCCGACTCCTGGTACCGGACCCGCACCTCGCCGCTCGCGGGTGCCTCCCAGCCGAGCCTCCCCGACATCGTCATCCCCGGCTGCAGGTCGGTGACCCAGCCGAGATGCGGGGTCGGCCAGCCGGCCTCCGGGTCGAGGAGCGTCGCGCCGAACGTCTTCCAGGCGATGAACCCGATCCCCGGGAACGTGCCGGCCGGGACGTGCAGCACGTGGAAATCGACGGTGGCCTCGAGGTATACGTCCCCTTCGACGCGCGGCGTCAGCCCGGGCACCGACGCAAGTGTCTGCACGTCGCGCACGCGGATCAGCACCGCCGGGCCCTCCGCATCGGCGTACACCGCGACCTGCCCGGGCTCGATCAGCCCGCTGGTGGAAATGGCATCGGGGGCAACGCTGGGGAATGCAGGCATGCCCGACGGGGCCGGGCTCGGAACGGCGCTCGCCACTGCGGCCGGCGACCCAGGGGCTGTCGCACGGGGCGAGGCTGCCGGTCCTAGGATCGTGCCGTGCAGCCCGAGCACGGCCAGCAGCGTCCCGCCCACGATCGCGACGGCCGCCACGCCCGCGGCAAGCGCCGTGAGGCGCCGGCGGAGCGGCACCGATGCATGCACGGGAGCCTCGCGCGGGATCGCCGCCAGGCGCGCGCGCAGCGCCTCGGGCGGCCCACCGGCCGAGCGCTCGAGCAGGACCGAGCGCAGGTCGTCGTCGAAGCGATCCGTGCTCATCGCCGGCCTCCGACTCCCGCCCGCTGACCGCCGGCGAGTGGACGGCGTTCGTCGGCCTCGTAGGCTGCCCGCAGTTCGCGGAGCGCGTAGTGCAGGCGCGACTTGACCGTGCCCCGGCGTACACCGACCCTGGCCGCTATCTCGTCGATCGAGACGTCTTCGACGTGGTGCAGCAGCACGACCAGCCGGTGCTCGGGGGTCAGGGCAGCGAGGGCCCGCCGCAATGCGTCGCGCTCGGGACTCGCCGCCAGCGCGTCGGGCGCGGGACCGTCGGCCAGCCCACCGATGGTGACTGCCCGCAGTTGGCGCCGCCGAATCCGATCGCGGCAGGCGTTCACCACGATGCGGTCGAACCAGGCGTCGAAGCGAGCGGGGTCGCGCAACTCGGACCAGCGCGCCCATGCCCGCAACCCGGCATCGTGCACGGCGTCCTGCGCCTCAGCGTCGTCCTCGAGCACGGCGCTCGCGAGGCGATAGGCTCGCTCCAGGCGGCCTGCGGTGAGACGCTCGAACGCGAGCGCCCGTTCGTCTGCTCCCCCCGCCCTGGCCTCCGCCACGGCGACCTCCCAGCTCCCCTCCGCCATCATGCCATCCAGACGCACGAGCCGGATGGCAGGTTCAATCTTCGGGAGCGACTAAACGGGTCGCGTCGCCAGCGGGGCGACCAGGATCGCGCCGCAGCGCGAGCCGCAGATTCGCCGTCACCCCACGCGCTTGAGCCGTCCGGTGCGCTTGGCGTAGCGCTCGGCGCGCGCGAACACCCATAGTCCGAGAGGCACGAGGACCACGCCCATCACGACGAGCGGCCACGCGTCCCCCAGGAGGGATGTCGCCGACACGTTCTGCACGAGGCCCTTCCGCACCGCGTCGAGCACGTAGGTGGCCGGCGAGAAGCGCGACACCACCTGCATCCAGCCCGGCAGGATGTCCACGCTGTAGTACACCCCAATCAAGTGCCACGCCGCCGCTGGCGGGACACGTGTCCCGCGACCGCCGTCTCCCGAGCGTTCGTTCACCTCCACGCGCAATTCGCCGTGTCCAGCGCCCGCAGCCGTACCTGCCACCGGCCTGCAGCACGGGCATCCCTCAGGGCGATGCCGCCCGCAAGTCGTGTGGGCCATGACACAGCGGACCGGATGGATGATGCCCTGGAGCATGCCTCTGGCCGAACAGGGTCAGGAGCCGCTGCGGCAGGATGAGGAGAACCGACATCATGCGCGCGCCGAACAAGAGGCAGGCGGGAAGGCCACCCCAGGATCGGGCACGGGGCACCGCGGTGGAAGCAACAGGGGAACTCCCGGAGGTGGCGTTCGAGTCAATCAACGTGTTCGACGCCGCGGAGAATCGCTGCAGGGAATCGCTGGATGACAGGTGACCGGCCAAGGAGTCGGTCATCACAGCTGGCCGCTGGCATGCGCGCCCCGACTTCCACGCGCGAGCCGCTCGCACCCAACCGGCGCTCGAAGGCTGCAGAGGGGCCGGCAGCCTGGCCGCTCGCAATCCGAAGGCGCGCCCATGCCGGAGCGCAGTGTGAGCGCGTCGACGGAGCGATTGGCCGCGAATGAGGCTGGATCCGATCCCGAAAGCCTCCGCCTGGCCGAGGCACGTGGCGGAGTCGCCTGGAAGCGCTGGGGGCCGTACCTGGCGGAACGGGCGTGGGGCACGGTCCGGGAGGACTACTCCCCAGGCGGCGATGCGTGGCGCTCGTTCGGGCACTCCGACGCCCGCCAGCGCGCCTACCGCTGGAGCGAGGACGGCCTGCTCGGGATCTCCGACGACCAGCAGCGGCTCTGTGTCGCGCTGTGCCTCTGGAACGAGCGTGATCCGATCCTGAAGGAGCGGCTCTTCGGCCTCACCAACCCGGAGGGCAATCACGGCGAGGACGTCAAGGAGCTGTACTTCTACCTCGACGCGTTGCCCAGCGCAGCGCTCCTGCGGGCGGCGTACCTCTATCCCCAGCGGGAATTTCCCTACACCGATCTCGTCCGGGAGAACGCGCGACGAGCCGGCCACGGCCCGGAGTACGAGCTGCTGGACACCGGCGTGCTGGACGACGATCGCTTCTTCGACGTCGAGGTCGTCTACGCGAAGGCGGGGCCCGAGGCGATCGTGCTGCGCGTGCGCGCCACGAACCGCGGCCCCGATCCGGCCCCACTGCACCTGCTGCCCATGGCCTGGTTCCGGAACACGTGGGCGTGGGAGGACACGTCGGTCGAGCGGCCGTCGTTGCGCGTGACGGCCGACGGGGTGGTCGCCGAACATCCCACGCTCGGCCGGTACCGGCTCGCGGCCGAGGCGGACGACGCGCCGATCGAGTGGCTGTTCACCGACAACGAGACGAACGAGGTGGCGCTCTACGGGTCGCCACCAGAGACTGCGGCGCGGTACACGAAGGACGCCGTTCACCGCTACCTGGTGGCCGGCGAGAGCGCCGCGGTCAATCCCGAAGGAATTGGGACCAGAGCCGCCGCTCACGCGCGCTGGATCGTCCCGCCTGGCGGCACCGCCGAGATTCGGTTGGCGCTCGTTGCCGATGGCGTGGCCGACGCTGCGGAGCTGGCCGGCACCGCCGATGCGGTGATCACGGCTCGCACCGCGGACGCCGACCGTTTCTACGAGGCCCTCGCCTGGCCCTCGATGAGCGCCGAGGAGCGGCTCGTGCAGCGCCAGGCGCTGGCCGGACTCCTCTGGTCGTTCGAGTACTACGCCTACGACGTCGCCCGCTGGCGCAGGGGAGACCGGATTGCCCCGCCGGCCGGCCATGCAGAGACCCGGAATCGCGAGTGGGGCGAGCTGAGAGCGGCCGCCGTCCTGAGCGTGCCGGACACCTGGGAGTATCCCTGGTTCGCGGCCTGGGACCTTGCCTTCCAGGCGGTCACGCTCGGCCTGGTCGATCCCGACCGGGCCAAGGAGCAGCTCCTGGCCCTGCTCGACGACCGGCTGCTCCACCCGAGCGGCCAGATCCCGGCCTACGAATGGGAGTTCTCCGACCCGAACCCGCCGGTCCAGGCGTGGGCCGCGCTGCGGGTCTACGGTCGCGAGAAGCACATGACCGGCCACGGCGATCGCGCCTTCCTGGAACGGATGCTACACGGCCTCACCCTCAACTTCGGCTGGTGGGTGAATCGCCGTGATCGCGACGGTCGCAACCTCTTCGAGGGCGGCTTCCTGGGCCTCGACAACATCTCGATCCTCGATCGAAGTGCGATCGAGGCGGCGGGCGAGACGCTCGACCAGGCGGACGCCACGGGTTGGATCGCGTTCTTCGCCCTCGGGCTCACCGAGATGGCTCTCGAGCTCGCCCTCGAGGAGCCCGTCTACGTGGAGCTCGCCAAGCACTTCCTTGGCCGCTTCGTGGCCATCGGCGAAGCGCTCGCGCGCGTCGGCGGCGAGGGACTCTGGGACCCCGACCAGGAGTTCTTCTTCGACCTGCTGCGCCAGCCGGGCCATGTACCCACGCGCCTGCGGGCGTTCTCGATCGCCGGGTTGGTGCCGCTGTTCGCGACGCGGGTCCTCGACCCGGAGCTGCTCGAGCGCGTGCCCGGGTTCGCGGCCTACCTGCGCCAGCTGGCAGGCGAACAAGCGCACTTCTTCGGGGCCTGCGACTGCTTCAGCCGTGCCGGCCCGGACGGTCGGTGGCTCCTTGCGCTGGTCGATCAGCACCGCCTGTCGCCCATCCTCGACAGAATGCTCGGCGAGGACCGGTTCCTCTCGCCCCATGGCGTGCGCAGTGTCTCCCGGCGCCATCGGGAACGGGACCTGCCCGTGGACGTGACGCTGGACGGCATGACCTCTCGGGTGGAGTACGAACCGGCCGAGGCCGAGACCAGGATCAAGGGCGGAAACTCGAACTGGCGTGGTCCGGTCTGGTTCCCGCTCAACTACCTGCTCTGGCAGGCGCTGCGCCAGTATGGCCGGTACTACGGGGAGATGGTGCGCCACCCGCTGCCGTCCGACGACGGAGCTCCGTCGGACCTTCGGTCCATCGCAGAGGACATCGGCCGGCGCCTGGTCACGCTCTACCTGCCCGCCCCCGACGGACGCCGGCCGGCGCAGGGTCCTGACGCGCGTTGGCGCGACCACCCGGCCTTCCGGAACCGGCTCCTCTTCTTCGAGTACTTCCACGGCGAGACCGGCCAGGGCCTCGGAGCGTCCCACCAGACCGGCTGGACGGCGCTGATCGCGAACCTGATCGACGAACTCCATCGTCCGTCCTCCGCGAGCGGCATGTCGGGCGAGGAATCGCCGGAGGTGGTGCCCGGGTCGGGAGCACGGCTCACGGATCCGAACGGAAACGTGGGGCCGGGCGGTGGATCGTGAGCTCAGAGCCCCACGCGACGTCGGCGCCGCGACGCGCAGGCATCCGCGAGCGCGTGGCGGTGGTCCTTGCGCGAGCCTACTTCGACCTCTCATACCGGTTGCTCGTCGGGTCGGAGGCCGGGCGACGGCTGCTGCAGCTCACGGCGTCGGGTGACGAGCCGGTCCACGGCTATTTCACCGCCGAGGACCGCGCCGTGTTCCTTGCCGCTCTGGCCCCTGTGGGAGGTGAGCGGCTGCTGGACCTCGGCAGTGGGATCGGGGGCATCGCCCTGGAGACGCACCGGCTCACCGGCGTCGAGATCGTAGGCGTCGATGTCTCCGCGTCGGCCGTCGCGACCGCGTCCCGCCGGGCCGAGCGCGCAGGAGTCTCCGAAGCGATCAGGTTCGTCCAGGGCAATCTCGCGAAGCCCCCGCGTATCGGTGCGACGGGCGCCTACGCCATCGACTCGCTGATGTTCCTGCCGGAACCGGCACGCGTGCTCCGTGACATCGGCGAGGAGCTCGGGCCGGGGCGGCCCATCTTCGCGACACTCCTCGTTCTCGGTGCGGACGGGGGGACACGCCTGGAGCGCTCGCTCCGGAGAGCAGGCATGCGCGTAGCGCGACTCGACGACGTGACGACGGCGCTCCTGGCGAGCAGCGAGGGCCGCGCGAACGTGGCCCGAGACCTGTCACACGACAGGACCATCACCGCCAGGGGCCGCCTGGCGGTGCATCTCGTGCTCGTCGAGGAGTGCCTGGTCCAGGTCCTGGTCGGGCATGGTTGCGCCGGCCGCTGGCGGATCGTGACATGGCACGAGTGATGGGGGGAAGCACTCCCCGCCCAGCCGCCCGCCGGTCCCCGCGGCAGGTGGGCCGGTCAGGGTCGGCGGGGGAGGCGAACGCCGCACGGCCCCATTCGTCACCTGCGACCCTCGGCACCATGGGCCGGGGGTCGCTCCCTGTCCGGCACTGACGTGGGTCGGCCTACTGCTCCGAGCTACGGGGGGCGTGACCGCGGATGCGGAACAGGTGGAAGCCGGCGGGCGGCATCTCCAGGTAGAGGCCACGAGCGAGCAGGTCGTCGCCGTCGCGCACGTAGCGCGCCTCGCTCAGCTGGTCCTCGAACTCGATGGCCCGTCCGGCGAAATCGGGCAGGTTCAGTGGCACGAAACAACGGCCCGTGGACGCGCCGAGGTTCGCGACCGCGAGCCGCAGCGAGCGGCGCGGCCCGACCCACAGCCAGGCCACGAACGCGCGGTTGGTGGCGTCACCTCCCCAGGTCGGCAGTGGCTCGAGATGGACAGGACTGCCGCGGCGGAACGTGTCCGCGGAGATTGCCGCGAGGAGGCGGTCGTAGAAGCGACGGAGGTCGGTGTCGATGGGCTCGTCGGGCCGGCGCACGAGCTCGACCGGGGTCCGGATGCGTGCGCCGTCGAGCTGCCCGTCGTGGAGCAGGAGCATGCCCGGGGCAGTCGCAGTGACCAGCGCGGCAGCCCGCAGGCGGTCGGGGGGCAGGACCGCCGCGGCGCGCGGCTCGTCGTGGTTCTCCAGGAAGCGAACGGAGCGGCGCTGGTAGTCGAGATCGGCGCGCAGATGCGCCGCTACCTCCTCGCCCGGGCCGGCACGCAGGTGGTCGAGCAGCACCTTGTCGTAGGTGTCATCGAAGCCGAGCTGCTGCAGGCGGTACTCCAGGCCCCAGTACGCCTCCGCGATCATGAGCACGTCGGGGTATCGCTCGCGCAGACCGCGGATGGCGTGCCACCAGAACTCGCCGGCCGGGGAATCGCCGGTGGCGGGCGCGGTCGATCGGCCCTGCCATGTCCTGCAGAAGATGTCCTCCAGGACGAGCATCGCCATGTCGCAGCGAACGCCGTCGCAGCGCGACGCGACCTGGAGGAGCAAATCGGCCATGGCCGTGCGGAGGGCGGGGACCCGATAGTCGAGCTGCGCCGTGTCCCGCCAGGCCGGGAAGTACGGGTCCCGACCATGCGCCAGCCGGAGGCTGTGGCCGCCGGCACGCACCGTGAACCACCCCCCGGGATCGGCCTCGACGAGGCTGTCGGAGCCCTGGACGTACCACTCAGGGTGCCGATGGACCCAGGGGTGATCCGTGGCCGTGTGGTTGGGCACGAAGTCGAGAATCAGACCGACGCCAGCATCGGCCAGGCGCCCGCGGAACAGCGCAAGCCCCTCGTCGCCGCCGAGATCCGGAGCAACCTCGTACGCGGCGACCGCATACGGAGACCCCACGATGTCCGCCGGCGAGACGTCGGGGAGGATCGCCGCGGCCTGCTTCCGGAGCCCAGTGTCCTCGCGCCAGAACCGCCGTCCGGCCGGGCCGCTGCGCCAGACGCCCATGAGCCACACGAGGTCCGCTCCCGTCTCGAGTACCGGTGCAAGGTCGTCGCGCCCGACATCAGCGAGCCTGAACCGCCGGCCGTGGCGACGCGACAGCCGCTGCAACCAGGACCGGGCGTCGATCTCGTACAGGATGGGGTGGCGCGTTTCGCGTACCCGCAGTGGCGGCCTCATCGGGGCATCCCAGGGAGCGGCCGACCCACGCACGACCGGATGAAGGGCGTGCGCGCATCCATGCTCGGGAGCCGGCATCCAAGTGACGTGTTCCCGCGCTTCACCGATCTCCTCGCCATAGGTGCGCCGCCGTCGCGGCCGCTCAGGTCGAGTCTGCCCGAGGTCGCGCGCCCGCGCTGTGTTGCTCCGTACAGGTTGCTCTGCACAGGCGACCCCCGAGGGCGCGGTCGCTGGGCACCGCACGAGCCGAGTGAGCGGCCACGCTGGCGGCCGCACCCGACCTGGTCCCCGCGGTCGCCCCGAAGCCCGGCGTCCCCGGCCCGTCAGCCTGGCACTGCACTCTCGCGTTCCGTGGCCAGGACCAGGCACGAGCTCAGGCGGGTCGCGTTGTCGCGGACGATGGCCTCGCCGAGGCGAATGATCTCGCGGACACGGTCGTCCACAAGCCGGTAGCGGTTGTAGCGACCCTCGGCGCGTGCCTCCACGTACCCGCACCAGCGCAGACAGGACAGGTGGCTCGACACACGCCCCTGGGCGAGATCCAGGCGCTCCACCAGCTCGGTGACGGTCAGGGGTCGTTCGGCCAGCAGTTCCAGGATCCGCACGCGGGTCGGATCGGACAGGCCCTGGTAGAAGGCCGCCAGCACCTCGTGGCGGCCCAGCGTGGCTGCGCGGCCGGCAGCCGCCGGTAGATTGCTGGTCATCCCGGGGCGCCGTCGCAGGCGGGGATCAACATGCCCAGTGCGCGCACCGCGCTCATTCCGCGCAGCACGACAGCTTCGACACGTCCCGGCTGAAGGCCTGGGCGCCGATCTTGAGGGCCTCGCTCATGGTCGGGTAGACGTGGATCAGCTCCACGAAGTCGGCCAGGGTGGCCTGGAAGTGCATGGCCATTGCCGCCTCGTGGATGATCTCGGGCGCTGACTCGCCGATCACGTGGACGCCCAGCACGCGCTCATCGATGGTGGACGCGATGAACTTCACGAAGCCGGTTGTCTTGTGGACCGCCCCGGCGCGCGGGACGTACATGAGCGGCGTCGTGGCGGCGACCGCGGGGTCGTGGCGGGCTCGCACCTCGGCCTCGGTCTCGCCCACGACCGCGACCGGCGGGTCCGTGAAGATCGCCCGCGGGATGACGGCGCCGTCGAACGTCTTGCCGGCGTCGGCGAAGGCGTTGTCGGCGACGATCCGTCCCTGCCGGGCGCCGACCGGGGTGGCCATCTGGGAGCGGTGCTGGCGGCCGATGACGTCGCCCGCCGCCCAGATGTGCGCCGCGCTGGTGCGCAGCCGCGCGTCGACGGCGACGGAGCCGTCCTGCTCGACCGCGACCCCGGCTGCCGCGAGGTTGAGCGTGTCGGTGTTCGGCGTCCGGCCGGTGGCCACGAGGAGCCGGTCGGCCTGGATGCGGCGTCCGGCCCCGGCCTGCTCGACCGAGACCTCCACGCCGCCGGCGTCGCCGCGGACGTGGTCGACCCGGGCATTGGCGAGGACCTCGATCCCCTCGGCGGTGAAC
Source organism: Chloroflexota bacterium (assembly GCA_021812735.1). Next base: position 16,668 of record JAKAMV010000055.1, read on the forward strand.
ACTTCGGTCAGTCCCTGGCCGAGCTCGGGCTCGTAGCCGCGCAGGAGCCCGGAGCGGGCGACGACCGTTACCCGGCTGCCCAGGCGGCTGAACATCTGGGCGAGCTCGACCGCGATGTAGCCGCCGCCCAGGACGACGAGCGACGCGGGGAGGTCCGTGAGCCGGCCCGCCTCGTCGGCGTCGAGCAGGTCGCTGGTGAGGTAGGGAATGTCCGCCAGGCCCGGGATCGCGGGGATCGTCGGGCGACTTCCCGTGGCGATCAGGATCCGGTCCCCGGTCACCTGCCGGTCGCCCACCCTCACTCCGTGGGGATCGACAAAGGCGGCATCGCCCTCGATCAGCTCCAGCTCGGTGAGCCCGCCGGCGACGCTGGCGTACTTCTTCGCCCGGTAGTCCCGGACGACGTCGTCCTTCTGGGCCACGAGCACCGGGAAGTCGACCTCGACGCTCGCCGGCTTCAGCCCGGCGTACCGGGGGTGCGCCGCCTCGTGGACGATGCGTGCCGCCTCGATGAGGTTCTTCGACGGCAGGCAGCCCCGGTTGGCGCAGGTCCCGCCGAGCGTCCGGCGTTCGACCATCGCGACGCGCGCCCCGAGGTCCGCCGCGCGGATGGCAGCGGCGAAGGCGGTGGAGCCCGAGCCCAGGATCAGCAGGTCGAACGGGTCATTCACCGGAGGCCGCCCGGCGCCGCCGCTCGAAGGCGTTGTACTGGCCGATGGCACGCACGGCGGTGGCCAGTGCGGCCGCCTGGACGTCCGGGCGCGCGGTGACGACCGCACTGCGCGTGGCGAGGTCGACGGTCGCCGACTCGACGCCGGGTACGGACTCCAGCGCCTCGGTGACATGCACGACGCAGTCGTCGCAGGTCATGCCTCCGACGCCGAGGTCGATGTAGACGAGTGGCTGGTTCATGGTCGAGTGCTCCTGTTGAATGCGCCGTTGCTTATGCAAATACTGTATCACGTATGCATGGACAAGGCCGACGAGATGTTCGTGTTTGCCAGGTGAGGCTGCCGGGAGTCCTGAGGTTCGGCCGGTCAACCGGCCCGGCGGACGCTGCGGTAGCGCGCGATGAGCGCGTTCGTCGATGAGTCGTGGCCCGCCGCTGGCTCATCCGCGGCGGTCAGCTCGGCGGCCACCCGGGTCGCGAGGACCTTGCCCAGCTCGACTCCCCACTGGTCGAAGGAGTCCAGGTTCCAGATCGTCCCCTGCGTGAAGACGCTGTGCTCGTACAGGGCCACGAGCCGGCCGAGCGTCGTGGGCGTCAGCCGCTCGGCGAGGATCGTGTTCGACGGTCGGTTGCCCTCGAAGACACGGTGGGGCACCAGCCACTCGGGCGTCCCCTCGACCCGGACCTGGTCGGCGGTCCTGCCGAAGGCCAGTGCCTCGGTCTGGGCGATGAGGTTCGCCGTCAGCAGGTCGTGGTGGTCTCCGAGCGGGTTGAGCGGCTGCAGGAAGCCGATGAAGTCGGCCGGGATGAGGCGTGTCCCCTGGTGGATCAGCTGGTAGAACGAGTGCTGCCCATTGGTGCCGGGCTCGCCCCAGAAGATCGGTCCGGTCTCGTAATCCACCCGCGTGCCGTCGAGGGTCACGCTCTTGCCGTTCGACTCCATCGTGAGCTGCTGGAGGTAGGCTGGGAAGCGTTCGAGGTACTGGTCGTACGGGAGGACGGCGACCGTCTGGGTCCCGAAGAAGTTCGCGTACCAGACCGTCAGCAGGCCGAGGAGCACCGGCAGGTTGCGCTCGAATGGCGCCGTCCGGAAGTGCTCGTCCATCTCGTGGAAGCCCGCCAGCATGGCCCGGAAGTGCTCCGGGCCGATCGCGAGCATGGTTGACAGGCCGATCGCCGAATCCATCGAGTAGCGCCCACCGACCCAGTCCCAGAAGCCGAACATGTTGACGGTGTCGATGCCGAACCTCGCCGCCTCCACCGCGTTCGTCGAGACCGCCACGAAATGGCGGGCCACGGCGGCTTCGTCACCCAGCCCCGCGACGATCCAGCGACGCGCGGCGGCGGCGTTGCGCATGGTCTCGACGGTGGTGAAGGTCTTCGACGAGACGATGAACAGCGTCTCGGCGGGGTCGAGATCACGGGTCGCCTCCATGAACGCGGTGCCGTCCACGTTGGACACGAAGCGGAACGTCAGGTCCCGCCGCGAATACGCACGGAGCGCCCGGTAGGCCATGACCGGACCGAGGTCCGATCCGCCGATGCCGATATTGACCACGTTGCGTATGCGCCGGCCGGAGTGGCCCAGCCAGTGGCCGTCTCGCACGCTGTCCGCAAACGCGGCCATCCGATTGAGCACGGCATGCACATCGGGCACGACGTTGCGGCCGTCGACCATGACGGATTCGCCACTGGGCGCTCGTAGGGCCGTGTGCAGGACCGCCCGATCCTCGGTGACGTTGATGTGCTCGCCATCGAACATCGCGTCGATGCGCTCCCGGAGCCCGGACTCCTCGGCCAGCCGGAGAAGCAGCGCGAGCGTCTCGTCGGTCACCCGGTTCTTCGAGTAGTCGAGGAAGATGCCGGCGGCTTCGAGCGTGAGGCGCGTGCCGCGCTGCGGGTCGGCCGCGAACAGGTCACGAAGGTGGGCTTCCGAGACCTTGGCGTGGTGCCGCTCCAGCGCCGACCAGGCGGGTCGCTGGTGCAGGGCTGCGATCACGCGGGCCTGCGGCGCGCTCATCGGGCCGCCGCCAGGGTGCCGCTCTTCGCCGCGATGCACGCCAGCAGCCGCTCCCAGGAGCGGACGAACGCCGCGGCCCCGTCCTCCTGGAGCCGCCGCCCCACGTCGTCGATGTCGACGCCCGCCGCGCCGATGGTGGCCAGGACCTCCTCCGCGTCGCCCCCGTCCGCCGGCAGCAGGGACCCGACGGCCCCGTGATCCGCGAACGCCAGAAGCGTCGCCTCGGGCATCGTGTTGACGGTGTGGGGCGCCGCGAGCCCGGCGACGTAGAGGGTGTCGGACGCGTCCGGATTCTTGGTCCCGGTGCTCGCGAACAGGAGCCGCTGCGGCCGGGCGCCCTCGTTCTCGAGGCGTTGCCACCGGTCGGAGCCGAGCATCTGCCGATACGCCGCGTAGATCCGCCGGCCCATGGCCAGCCCCAGCGTCGTCTCGAGGGCCGCCGGGACCCTCCCGGCCACCGCCGCGTCCCATCGGCTGACGAATACCGACGCGACCGACGCGACGCCCGGATCAAGGCCGACTTCGATCCGCCGCTCGATGGCGCGCATGTACGCGTCCGCGGCGGCAACGTAGTGCGCTGCGGTGAACAGCAGCGTCACGTTGACCGGGATGCCGGCGTAGATCGCCTCCTCGATCGCGAGCAGGCCCGCCTCCGTGCCCGGGATCTTGATGAACAGGTTGGGGCGGTCCGCGCGGCCGTGGAGCCGGATCGCCTCGCGGACGGTGGCCGCGGTGTCGTGCGCCAGCAGCGGGGAGACCTCGAGCGACACCCAGCCGTCCACCCCGCGGGACCGGGCGAAGATCGGCCGGAACGCGTCGGCGGCCTGGCGCAGGTCGTCGAGAGCCAGCTCGAAGAACAGGTCCTCGGCCGCAAGGCCGGCCTCCCGGCCCACGCGGATTGGGACGTCGTAGGCGTCGGTGCCCTCGATCGCCTTGTCGTAGATCGTGGCGTTCGAGGTGAGGCCGGTCACCGAGAGATCGCCGATGTACTGGGCGAGCGTCCCGCTCGTGAGCAGGTCACGGGTGATGTTGTCGAGCCACAGGCTCTGGCCCGCGTGGTGCAGGGCGGCGGTGGGGTTCATCGGGCATTCTCCGGGAAGGCGGTGAGGTCGAGGTTGACGATGTCGGCGATCGCGTCGACGGAGCGGTCGGCGGGCGGGAAGGTGTCGTGCTCCGCCGCGTGGGCGTACTTGCCCTGGCAGACGTGGAGGGTGATGAGGCGGTCGCCCAGCCGATCCTTCGCGGCCGCCAGGATCCGCGGCTTGTCGTCGACGAGGACGTAGCGCTCGGCCGGGAGCCGCCGCTCGACCTCGCCCAGGTGGTCCTCCTTGTGGGCGAAGACGAACACGCGCCCGGCGACCAGATCGGCGAACCCTGCCCGCGCGATCTTGGCGGGCTGATAGACCGGGTCGCCATCCGAGAGGATCGCGGCGTGACCGAACGCGCCTGCGCGGCGCAACGCCTCGTGCGCCCCCGGGAATGCGGCGGACCCGTACGGGTACGCGAGCACCGCGTCCGCCAGGGCCGGGAAGCCCGGCTCGTCCGGAAACGTCGGCGTGAAGCGCTCGAGCGTGTGCGGGAAGTTGACGTAGTCGCACTCGTGCCGGATCTCCTCGTAGATCTCCCAGAACCGCGCTGCTCGCCCGGGACCGACCGTCCGATCGATGGCCGCCACAAGGTCCCGCCGGACGCGGTCGTTGTCGAGCAGGGTGTTGTCAACGTCGAACAGGAAGGCGACGGGAACCCGCGCCGCGCTCACGTAAGCACCGGGGGGGTGTGCCACGCGCCGACCGGGCCGATCAGCTCGTCGGCGGCGTCCGGGCCCCAGGAGCCGGACGGGTACGGGTGCACCGACCGGGTGGGCTGCAGCGCGGGCTCGACGATCCGCCAGCACTCCTCGACGCCGTCCTGCCGGGCGAACAGCGCCTGGCGCCCCTCGATCGCGTCGAAAAGGAGCCGCTCATACGCCTCGGCCTGCTCGCCGAGCGACCGCTCGTAAGTGAACGCGAGCGGCACCGGACGTGTCTCCATCGTCTCGCCGGGGATCTTGGCCTGGAGCGACAGCTCGATCCCTTCGTTCCCTCCGCCCAGCCGGAGGCGGAGGTGGTTGGGGTGGGGCACCGGCGTGCCCGCCTCGGCGAACAGGAGGCGGGGCGGCTCATTGAACTCGATCACCACCTCGAGGGCGGTCCCGCCAAGGCGCTTGCCGGCTCGCAGGAAGAAGGGAACTCCGGCCCAGCGCCACGACTCGATGTCGAGCCGCAGCGCGATGTAGGTCTCGACGTCGGAGTCGGGCTTCACGCCCGCCTCGTCGCGATACCCGTCGTACTGTCCGCGCACGACGACGGCCCGGTCGACCGAGGTCGTCGCGCGGAAGACCTTGACCTTCTCGTCCCGCAACGCATCTGCATCGGCTCCGACGGGCGGCTCCATGGCCAGCAGGGCAACCACCTGGAGCAGGTGGTTCTGGACGACGTCGCGCAGCGCGCCCACCTCCTCGTAGAAGGCGCCGCGCCCCTCGACGCCGAACGAC
>JAKAMV010000771.1 GCA_021812735.1 Chloroflexota bacterium
ACGACGGCGACGGGGTCCACCATGGACCCGGTGGCTCCGCGGATCTTGACGGGGAGCGCGACGAACAGGAACTCGTGGATCTTCTGGCGAGCGAGCTCCTCCAGGTCCAGGCTCTCCATGATGTAGACGCCGTTCTCGATCAGGAGCGCGGTGTGCACGGGCTGCGGGTTCCCGCTGGGTCCGGGGTCGGGCGCGGGCTGCACTTCGTAGGTCTCCGTGTCCGTGCCGGTGGCGATGACCCCGCGCTCCAGCAGCCACCGGGCGGCCGAGACGTCAGGCCCGGGCGTCTTGTGCGCGGCCATCGCCTCGGCGTCGGGCCACAGGCCCATGTACCCGGTGCGGATGACGACCACGTCCCACGGCTCGACGGTCACGCCCTCGGCGCGGCACATCGCCTCCATCTCGGCCGCGTCGATCGGAGAGCCCGCGGGGAGGCAGTCCACGGCCCGGTGGGCCGGCGCGTCGAGGAGCACGCCGCGCGTGAAGAACGGCGGCATCTTGGAGGCGTCGCCGTGCACGGGTCCGAAGTCAGTCAGGTGCTCGTCGGCGTTGCCGCCGCCGTACCAGTGCATGTCGTCGTCGATCGTCATGTGCGCCAGGGCGTCGATGTGGGCGCCCGAGTGCGACGTCGCCATCACGTACTCGGCCATGTAGCCCAGGCCAGGATCGTTCACGGACCCCCATGGCTTGGCCCCCGTCACGCGAATCCCGCGCGGCGTGCGGTAGTTGAGCACCTGGAATGGCGGGTGCCCCGGGAAGAGCGGCATGCCCGGGAAGCGGGCTGCCGCGAGCGAGACCATCCGTCCCTCTCGAACCAGGCGCGCCGCGCGCACAACCTGCCCGGCCGGCATCCCGGCGACCGGCCCGACCTCCCTATCGAACGCCATGACACGCCTCCAGCCGTCAGTCGGCGGCCTGCTCCTGCATCGCCCGCCACACGCGCTCGGGCGTCAGCGGCAGGCCACGGATGGGGACGCCGATCGCCTCGCGGACGGCAGCGCCCACAGACGCGGCCACGCACAGGAGGGCGCCCTCGCTCATCCCCTTGGACCCGTATGGGCCGGGTCCGTCCTCGTTCTCCACGGTCTCGCTGTGGAGCTCGAGGGGCAGGTCCATGCTCGTCGGGATCCGGTAGTCGATCGCGCCCATGTTCCGGATGCGGCCCCGCTCGTCCCAGATGTAGTGCTCCATCAGGGTGTGGCCGAGGCCCTGGATGGCCGCCCCTTCGTCCTGCATGCGGACCTGAAGCGGGTTGAGGGCTTTGCCCACGTCACTCACCGTGACGTGGCGAACGATTGTGATGTCGCCCGTGTCCCGGTCGACCTCCACCTCGACGGCAGTGCAGTTGAACTCGAAGAACGCCGGGGCGCCGGACAGCGGGTGGGAGGGTTCGGCGTCCTTGCGGACCTCGCCGTTGCCCGTGAGCTCGCCGCCGAGGCTGCCGAGGGCGGGCTTGAGCACCTCGAGCGCCGTGAGGTCGCGGTCGGGCAGGTGGACGACGCCGCCCTCGACCGTGATCTGCGACTCCTCGAGGCCGTGGAGCCTCGCGGCCATCGTGCGGAGCTGCGCCTGGATGGAGCGGCAGGCCCGGAGGACCGAGTTGCCCATCAGGACCGTCGAGCGGCTGGCGGACGTCTGCTGGTCGTACGGCACGATCGCCGTGTCGCCCATGACCACGCTGACCCAGTCGAGCGGACAGCCCAGCTCCTGGGCCGCGATCTGGGCGAGGATCGTCCTGGCCCCCTGGCCCATGTCGGACGTGCCGGCGAACACCACCACGCTGCCGTCGCCGAGCAGCCGGACCGTCGAATAGGAGAGGCCGGTAGTCGGGCCGGACTTGATGCCCAGGGCGATACCGCGTCCACGACTCGGCGGCAGGGGCGTGTCCCAGCCGATGAGCTTGGCGGCACGCTTGGCCGTCTGCTCCCAGTCGCCGTCGGCCGGCGTGTCGAACGGGATGAAGGCGTCGCCCTTGCGGGCGAGGTTGCGCAGCCGGATCTCGAGCCGGTCCATGCCGATCGCCCGCGCGGCCTCGTCGAGGTTGGACTCGACCGCCCAGTTGACCTGCGGGTTGCCGAAGCCGCGGAACGCCGTTGACGGCACGGTGTGCGACAGCACGCTGCGGGCCATGATCCGGACGTTGGGCACGTTGTACGGCCCCGCCGCCGGGTAGCTGCCCTTGGCGACGACGCGGTCGGCGATGTCCGCGTATGCGCCGATCAGGTAGTCGGCCTTGATGTCCTCGAACACGATCGACCCGTCGCGGTTGACGCCGGTCCGCACCCGGACCTCGCACGACGCGCGGCGCACCGCCTGGAACGTCTGCTCGAGGGTCAGGATGAGGCGCACCGGCCGCCCGACGCGCATCGCCGCGAGGGCGACCAGCGGCTCGAACTTGGCGTGCTGCTTGCCGCCGAAGCCCCCGCCGGGATCCGGGGCGTGGACCCGCACCTTGGAGAGCGGGAGGCGGAGGACCTTCGCGATCACCTTCTGGAGCCAGTTCGGGTGCTGGATCGAGCTCCACACCGCGATCCCGTCCCCGTCGGGCGCCGCGATGAACCCGTGCGGCTCGATCGCGAAGTGGGTGACCATCGGGAAGGTGTATGTGTGCTCGACGACCGCATCGGCCGTCGCCGCGTCCACGTCGCCCCAGCCGATCGGGTGCTCCCGCAGCACATTGGTCGCCGACAACTGGTCGTTCGGCCGGATCGAGGGGTCCTGGACGAGCGGCGCGGACGGGTCCAGGGCGGCCGCCAGCGTGAAGATCGGCGGCAACTCCTCGTACTCGACGCGGACGAGCGACGCGGCCTCCTCGGCGAGGTCCTCCGTGTCGGCGACGACGATCGCGACCGGCTCGCCGTGGTACTTGGTCTCCCCGTCAGCGATGACCGGACGGTCCTCCATCTGGGGCCCGAACCGCGGGACTGGCTTGGGCAGGTCGTCGGCGGTGATGACCAGCCGGACGCCCCTGAGCGCCAGCGCGGCGCTCCTGTCGATCGAGATGATCCGGGCGCGCGCGCAGTCGAGCGTGACGAGCTTCGCCTCGAGCACGTCCGGAGGGCGGATGTCCGCGACGTAGAGCTGCTGGCCGGTGACGCGGTCGATGCCGCCGCCGCGGTTGGGTGAGGTGCCGATGACCGGTGCGCTCATCGCCGACCCGCCTCCGCGGCGACCATGATGGCGTCAAGGATCTGCTCGTAGCCGGCGCACCGGCACAGGTTGCCAGCGATCGCCTCCTCCGCGGCCTCGCGCGTCGGGTTGGGCGTGTCGCGCAGGAACGCCTCGGCCGACATGAGCTGGCCGGGGATGCAGAACCCGCACTGGGCGGCGCCCATGTCGAGGAAGGCCTGCTGGAGCGGGCTCAGGACGCCATCGGGGGCGAGCCCCTCGACGGTCGTGATCTCGGCGCCGTCCGCCTCGACGGCGAGCACGAGGCAGGAGTCGACGGTGCGCCCGTCCATGATCACGGTGCAGGCGCCGCACTCGCCCACCAGGCAGCACTCCTTGGTGCCGGTGAGGCGCAGGTCGTCGCGCAGGGCGTCGAGCAGGCTGTGGTGGACGGCCACGTCGAGCGCGCGACGGCGACCGTTGACGGTGACCTCGATGTGCGCGGTGTCGGACATGTCAGTCGCCCCCTGCGGCGAGTCGCTCGATGGCCCCGGCGAGCGCGCGGGCGCCCAGGACGCGGAGCATGGCCAGGCGGTAGTCGGGACTGGCGCGCATCGAGCGCACGGATGGGCTCGCGCCCGCGAACATCCGCTCCAGGATCGCGGTCCGCTCGGCGGGGTCCGCCGACGGGTTCGCGAGGGTACCGGTCTCGTCGGAGAGGAGGACCGGCCGCGGGCCGACGCTGCCGTAGGCGAGCCGCGTCACGCCCGCCTCGTCCACGCAGCAGCACACGGTGACCGAGGCGAGGTCGTGGCCGCGGCGTCGGGTGCGCCTCTGGTGCACAGCGCCGCGCTTGCGCGTGGGGATCGGCAGCTCGATCGCAGTGACCAGCTCGCCCCGTGCGAGGGTCGTCACGCCGGACCGCACCAAGAGCTCGTCAATCGGGATGCGCCGCGTGCCGCCCGGCCCCTCGGCCACGACCGTCGCGTCGTAGACGAGCAGCGGCGGCGCTGTGTCGGCGGCCGGCGACGCGTTGCAGATGTTCCCCGCGAGCGTGGCTCGGTTCCGGATCTGCACCGATCCGACGGCCGAGGCCGCGTCCGCCAGCGCGGCCGCGTGGTGCCGGATCAGCGGGTCGGCGGCGATGTCGGTCATGACGGTGGTGGCGGCGATCACCAGGCAGCCGCCCTCCTCGCGGATCCCCGGCCGGAGCGCGTCGATCCGCTTCAGGTCGAGGACGACAGTCGGCTTCGCCGACCCGTCGCGGAGCCGGATGACGAGGTCCGTGCCGCCGGCCAGGATGCGGGCGTCGGGACCGCTGGCCTCGAGGATGGCCACCGCCTCGGCGACCGTCGCCGGTCGGAGGTAGGCGAACGTGTGCATGACGCCAACGCCTTCTTTCGCTAGAGGATCCGGTCCACCTCGTCCATCAGCACCTGCGGGTTTGCGGCCCGGATGAAGAAGAACGGGCGCTCGCAGAACCGGTCCACGAAGGTCGCGCGGCGGGCGCGGAGCACGTCGTTGTCCACCATCGGCATGACGTGCCCGGGGGCCAGCAGCTCGTTCGTCAGGAAGTAGTTCTGGAGCGAGTGGAGGAACTGGAACTGGCGCTCGAACGGGATCAGCTCGTTCGTGGCCGGATCGAAATTGCC
>JAKAMV010000772.1 GCA_021812735.1 Chloroflexota bacterium
CCGCTGGCCCGACGGCTTCCGCTGCGCCTGCGACGGCGAGGGCTGGCGCTCCGCACGAGGGCGCTGGACCTGCCGAGGCTGTGGCAAGCAGACCTCGCTCACCGCGGGCACGATCTTCGAGGGCACCCGCAAGCCGCTGCTCGACTGGTTCGAGGTCGCGTGGCGGATCACGACGGCCAAGAACGGCGTGTCGGCCCTGGCCGTCTCGAACGAGTGGGGCATGTCGCGCGAGGCCGGCTGGACGTGGCTCCACAAGTTCCGCCGGGCGATGGTGCGACCGGACCGCGAGCTGCTGGCGGGTGAGGTCGAGGCCGACGAGACGTTCCTGGGCGGCGCGGAGGACGGGGTGCGCGGGCGGCAGACGGTCCGCAAGGCCATCGTGCTCGTGATGGTCGAGAAGAAGGCGGGCGGGGGCTACGGGCGATGCCGGCTCGTGCGCGTCAAGGACTTCTCCGCGGCCTCGCTCCACCCGGCGGTGCAGGCCAATGTGGCGTCAGGCTCGACGGTCATCACCGACTTCCACCGGGGCTACCTCGGCCTCGACACGAAGGGCTACACGCACAGGCGGATCAACATCAAGGGGTCGGGGCAGACCGGCTCGGACCTGCTCCCGGGCGTCCATCTCGTGGCGTCGCTGCTCGACCGGGTGTGGCTCGGCACCCACCACGGCGCGCTGCGCTGGCGGCACCTCGACGCCTACCTCGACGAGTTCGTGTTCCGGTTCAACCGGCGCGGCAGCAGGGCGCGCGGCCTGCTGTTCTACCGGCTCTTGGAGGGCGCGGTCTCGACCGCCCCGCAGCCGTACTCGGCCATCAGGGGCGGGAGGCCGTGAGCCGAGCGGCGCGTCAGCAGATGGCGAGCTCGAACGCTCGGCCCGTCGTGATCATCTCCTGGATCCGGGCGAAGGAGACTCGCGCGGCCGGCCGGTCGCCCTTGCGGATGGACCGGAGGAACGCCGCCGCCCGCTCGGGCTGGCCGGCCTCGATCTCCTGGTCCATCTCCATCTCGCTCACGAACGGGCGGACGAGCAGGAACTCGTCTCGGGTGATCTTAACGGGGTAGGGCCGCGTGTCGTCGGCGTGGAACCGCAGGTTGAGGTAGAACGGGCCGTCGCCGAGGTCCGCCGCTCCCGACGCTACTCGAGGGCCCTCTCGATCACGGCTGCGTTCGCCACCAGCACGTCGAAGGCGGGCACTGGTCGCTGCCACGCCGGCGAGTCGATGGTGAAGCCATCGCCGACCGTCCTCGCGAACACGTGAAGGTGCACGTGGAAGACCTCCTGGAATGCCGCTTCACCGTCGGCGAGGAACAGGTTGACGCCTTCGCAGGGCAGGCCCGACGAACGCAGGGCGCCCGCGAGTCGCTGGGCGACAACGAACACGTGTGCCGCGAGGTCTGCCGGAACCTCGCCCAGGAACGCGTAATGCTGGTTCGGGATTACGAGGAGGTGGCCCGGTGTCACCGGCTGGAGTACCAGGAACGCCATAGCGCGCTCGTCCCGATACACCACCGCCGCTCGGCCCTCGCCCGCCACGATCTGACAGAAGACGCATTCGTTCGCGACGGGGACCTCGCTGGTGGTCATGTCAAGATCATCCCCGTCGAAGGCAATCCGCGCAAGAACAGGCCGCACCACCAAACGCCTGGAGCACACAGGGCGAGCCGCCGCTCCTCCGCGCCTTCCAGCGACCAGTCGACTGGACCCTGCGACCGGGCTCGTCGGCCGGGCGGCCGTAGCGGTCGCGCGCGACCCGCGCCGGCGGCTCGCCGGCCACAGCGAACAGGATCGTGTCGCCCCACAGGCGGTCGAGGTCCCGGTAGGCGGCGTCCTTGCCGCGCGCCATCGCCGCTGCCGCTGGCAACTGACAAAGGCGATCGGGCGAGCGAACCCGGCAGATCCGCAGCGACCGGGGCTCTCGCTAGACTCGCCGGGTGCCGAACCTTCTGTCCCGGCCCGTCGAGGCCGCCGTTCCCGAGCGCCTCGGGCGCAGCTTCCGGCTCCTGCTCGCGTCATCGCTGATCACCAACGCGGGTGACGGCGTGGCTCTCGCGGCCGGCCCGCTGCTGATCGCGGCGCAGACGCGCGACCCGCTCCTGGTGTCCATGGCGCTGCTCAGCCAGAGCCTGCCGTCGCTGCTGTTCGGCGTGCTGGCGGGGACGTTGGCGGACCGTGTGGACCGACGCCGCGTGATCTCGCTCGTGAACCTCGCCCGGTCGCTCGTGCTCGCGGCCCTCGCGACCACGATCGCCACGCACGTCGTCAACATCGCGGTCGTGCTGGGCAGCCTGTTCGTGCTCGGGACCGCGGAGGTGTTCGCCAACGTGAGCGCCTCGAGCCTCCTGCCGCGCCTGGTGCCGCGCGCCGACCTGGGGATCGCCAACGCTCGGCTCCAGGGCGCGTTCCTGGTGGTCAACCAGCTCGCCGGCCCGCCCATCGGCGCCTTCCTGTTCGCGATCGGGATGGCGTTGCCGTTCGCGACCGACGCTGCGTGCTACGCCCTCGGCGCGGTGGTCATCACGCGCGTGGTGTACGGGACGGGACTCGAGCCCGAGACGCCCGGCGCACCCCGCGAGGGCTTCCGGCGCGAGATGGCCGAGGGTCTTCGCTGGCTGCTCCACCACCCCCCGATGCGCACGCTGGCGCTCACGATCGTCGCGTTCAACGTGACGTTCGGGGCGGCGTGGTCGGTGCTGGTGCTCTACGCCCAGGAGCGGCTGGGCATGAACGAGGTCGGCTTCGGCCTGCTCACCAGCGCGATCGCACTGGGCGGGCTGATCGGCGTCGCCTCGTACGGGCGGCTCGAACGGCGGTTCTCACTGGCCGACATCATGCGCGTGGGCCTGCTCATCGAGACGTGCACGCATCTGGTGCTCGCCGTCTCGACGCAGGCAGGCGTGGTGCTGCTGATGTTCGTCGTATTCGGCGCCCACGCGTTCGTGTGGGGCACGACGTCCCTCGCCGTCCGCCAGCGGGCCGTGCCGGACGCGCTCCTGGGCCGCGTGACCGGCGTCTACGTCGTGGGCGTGCAGCTGGGGATCGTCATCGGCACGCCGATCGGCGGGCTGCTCGCGCGAACGCTGGGCATCACGGCGCCGTTCTGGTTCGGCTTCGTCGGGTCGGCCGTGCTGGTCACGCTGCTGTGGCGCCAGTTCGAGCACATCGTGCACTCCGGCGACGTGGCGCACGAGGCGGTGGCGGCGTCCTGAGGAGGCGCTCGAGCCCGCCGCCCTGGCTTCGCCGCGCCCGCTCGCCCGACGCTCGTGTCGCCGCCTGCCGGCGCTTATCGCGGGAACTTCGCTCCTAAGGCCGCCTGGCGGCGGTACGAGCGGATCCGGCCCGCCCGCCGTGCACGGGCGCCGCCACGGCGGTTGGATAAGCGCCGCCCCACGGCGTTACGAGCGGATCGGGCGATGGACGTGGCCCTGCGAGGTCCTGAGCGTGTCGACCCAGTCGCGGATCTCCCCGTAGCGCTGGCCGGTGGGCGGGCCCGCGTGCTGGGCCCCGTACGCATCGACCGTGAGTTCGTGGAACCGCCCCAAGGCCGACAGGTGCCGGAGCTCGAAGCCGACGAGCTCCGCGTGGAGGCCCCAGCAGGCCGGCGACACCCGAAGTGGCCGGTCCGGCTCCACGGCGCCGCGCCACGACGCAGGCGGGCGCGGGAAGCACCCGTGGCACGCGGCGTCGGGCGAGGGCCGGTCTGTCATCGCGACCGCAGTGTGCCGCATGGGCGATCGTTGCAGCCCCGCGCCACACAGCTGTCACTGGGCCTCCGGTAGCATGGCCGTCCCATGACCACACAGCCTGCGCCCGCCCAGGCGCCGCTCATCGCTGCCCGCGGGCTGACCAAGCGGTTCGGCAGCTTCACGGCCGTCGACGCCATCGACTTCGACGTCGCGCCCGGCGAGAGCTTCGGCTTCCTCGGCCCCAACGGCGCCGGCAAGACGAGCACGATGCGGATGATCGGCTGCATCTCGCCGGTCACCGAGGGCGAGCTGAGCATCCTGGGCCTGGACCCGTCGAGCGACGGGCCGCGCATCCGGGGCCAGCTCGGGGTCGTGCCGCAGGAGGACTCGCTCGACACGGACCTCTCGGTCATCGACAACCTGATCATCTACGGCCGCTACTTCGGCCTCTCGCGCGCGGAGTGCACCCGGCGCGCGCACGAGATGCTCGACTTCGCCCAGCTGACCGAGCGCGCCAACGACAGGGTGGAGCCGCTCTCGGGCGGCATGAAGCGGCGCCTCACGATCGCCCGCGCCCTGATCAACGAGCCCTCGATCCTGCTCCTGGACGAGCCCACCACCGGCCTCGACCCGCAGGCCCGGCACCTGCTCTGGGAGCGCCTGTACCGCCTCAAGCAGCGCGGCGTGACGCTCGTCCTGACGACCCACTACATGGACGAGGCGGAGCAGCTGTGTGATCGGCTGGTGGTCATGGACAAGGCCAAGATCGTGGCCGAGGGCTCGCCCCGCCAGTTGATCGAGCGCTACTCCAGTCGCGAGGTCACCGAGCTGCGATTCCCTGTGGGCGTCCAGGAGATGCTGGGCGATCGGCTGGCCGGCATCGGCGACCGGATCGACCTGCTGCCCGACCGCGTGCTGGTCTACACGAGCGACGGCGAGGGGGTCTCGAACGCGGTCCACGCCCGCGGCCTTGAGCCCGAGACCGTGCTGGTGCGCCGGAGCTCGCTCGAGGACGTGTTCCTGCGGCTGACGGGCCGCTCGCTGGTGGACTGAGCCGATGGCCCTCGCGTCG
>JAKAMV010000056.1 GCA_021812735.1 Chloroflexota bacterium
GCGCCCGGTCCGCAGCATCGCCGCGATGATCCGGAGGCCGTCCTCGAAGCGATCGAACCGGCGCTCCCACGGGAAGTCGTAGGCGTCGAACTCGGGCCGATTCCAGCCGGCGCCCAGCCCGAGGACGACGCGCCCGCCGGACACGTCGTCGAGCGTCTCCGCCATCTTGGCGAGCAGCGCGGGGTTCCGGTAGGGCATGGCGGTGACGTAGGTGCCCAGACGGACGCGCGAGGTGACGGCGGCGAGCGCGGCGAGCAGCGTCCACGACTCCCACGCTCCGCTCCATTCGCGCTCGGGCTCGCCGAAGCCGACGTGGTCGGAGACCCAGACCGCGTCGAAGCCCGACGCCTCCGCGGCTGACGCCATGGCGGCGATGTCCGCCCAGCGGGGCGTCGCGCCGTCCATGCCACTCTCCGTGTACGGCAGGTTGAGGCCCAGTGAGGGCCAGGCAGGCGGATCGTCGACCATGCGGGATTGCCTCCGTGCTGCCTGGGGCGTCCTCGGCGAGCCGCGCGCGATCAGCGGTCGGCCGACCGCCGCAGGCGGTCCATCTCGCGCCGAAGCCGCTTGCCTGGCCGGCCCTCGCCGCGGACGCGCTGGATCTCGACCACGGTCGCGTCGCGCACGACCGGCGGGCTGTGGTCCTCGTAGCACGTCACGGCGATCGGGGCGCCCACCCGCGACTCGATCGGCCGCAGCACCTCCAGGATGCGCTCTCGGTCCGCGATGAACGCGTCGACGCGATCGCCCGCGCGGACCTTCGTCGACGGCTTCGCCTGCGATCCGTTCACGCGGACGTGGCCGCCCTCGCACAGCTGTGTCGCGAGCGGGCGAGTCTTCACCAGACGCACGGCGCACAGCCAGCGGTCGATGCGGGTCTCGGCAGCGGCGGCTTCGGTCATGCGCTCAAGGATGGCACGGCTGAAGCCGACGAAGATCGCGTCGCCAGCTCCGGCGCCGTCCCGCTCCCTGTCCAGGCCTCGCCCGGCGGCTTCGGTCACCCTAGGCGGGGCCAGGCCGCGCGGTTCGCGTGCTCAGCCCGAGTCTCCCGTGGCTGTCTCGTGGATGCCGATCGAGGCAGGCGCGGTTCGCAGGTCCACCACCTCGTGACCGCGAAGTGCCTCGAGGAAGGGCTGGAAGCTTCCGCACACCAGGCAACGCAGGGTCGGGCCGTCGACCTCGACCTCGCTGACGCCGGACGCCCGCTCGATCTGCCGGACGGGGGGCACGCCGACGAAGGTGACTTCCACTCGCTCACCCGGAAGGCGGTGCGCTCGACCCGGCGCTACGGTGGAGGTGCAGGGCGCGGAGTCGGTGCAGGCCCCGCGGCCAGCCGCGGCCGCGGCTCGCCGGGAGGGGCCGCCTCGGACCAACGGCTGTCCGCGGGCCCTCGTCGAGTGGCCATCGGCCGGGTCCTCGCGCACGCCTCGCTCCGCGCACAGCCGTCGACCCGACGCTGGGCCCGATCCCCACGATCAGGCGTCACACGCCGGGCGACACCGTCCGCAGGCCGGCCAGTCGGGCCGCCGCCTGGCGATCGTCGTAGCTCAGGAAGCCGTCGACCGGCCCGAGGTCGACGGCGGCTGCGACGTGGATCGCGTCAAGCGCGCGGAGCCCCGGCTCGGCGAGGGCCCCGGCCGCCAGGAGCAGCGCCCGGTCGAGCGGCTGCAGGGCGACCGCGTCGAGGACCTCCCCGGCGCGCGCCATCAGGACGTCCGGGTCCAGCCGGGGGTCCCGGTCGGCCGCGCGCCGAACGGCGCGAGGGACCTCGGTGAGCACCAGCTCACTTGAGACGAGGTCGGCGTCGGCCAGGAAGGCGCGCAGCGCCATGCTCTCGGGCTCGTCGCGCACCAGCTTGACCAGCGCGGACGCGTCCGCGTAGAACAGCGCCACGGCTCAGCCCTCGCGGCGGATCTCGTCCAGGGCGCGGCTCAGCGCGCGGGGGTCGCCCTCCATCGGCAGCGGCGGGGGCAGCCCGCGGCGCGCCGGGCGAGCCACCCGCCCGGCGGCGATCAGCCGGTCCAGGGCGGCGCCCGTGCTCGGCGCCGGGCCGAGCTCGGCGACGGGCCGGTTGCGGTCGGTCACCAGCAGGCGCTCGCCGCGCTCGACGCGGCGCAGGTAGCGGCTCAGGTTCTGGCGCAGCTCGGCGACGCCGACGGTGTTGTCCATGTACACGAAGGTAGCACATTGATGGTCTTCGCGACCATGCCACCTATGGGTGGTACGATGGGTGGCATGGACAAGACTACGGTCTACCTGAGTGCAGAGCAGAAGGCGGCGCTCGCACGCGCGGCCCAGGCCGAGGGACGCAGCGAGGCCACGCTGATCCGCGCCGGGATCGACGTCGTGACCGCGCGGCACCGCGTCGGAGAGACCGCAGCCCGATATTCGGCGACGGAAGACCGAACCCAGAGCGGCGACGACGCCGCGCCGAGTCGGCCACGGTGGGTGTCAAGAGAGGTCTTCCTGCGGGACATCGTCCGCATCCAAGCGGATCCCGGCCTCCGCGCGGAGCTCCGCGAGCTCGCGCCGGACACAACCGATGACCTGCCCGACCGATGAGCGACGGCCTCGTTGACACGAGTTGGTTCATCGCGCTCGAAGCCAGGCGGCCACTGCGGACCGATCTCGTGCCAGACCGATTGGCGCTTTCTGTCATCACGATCGGCGCGCTGCGCGCCGGCGTCCTCGCAGCGAGTGACCTCGAGACTCGGGATCGGCGGCTGGGCACGCTCGCCTGGGCTCTGGCCCTCGATCCCGTGCCGATCGACGACGCTGTCGCCGCAGCCTGGGCGCGGCTCCGCGTCGTGCTTCGGGATCGCGGTGAGCGGATGGATGTGAACGATTCGTGGATCGCCGCGACGGCGATCGCACTCGGCGTGCCCGTGGTCACGCGGGACGAGGGCTACGTGGCTGTGCCGGGCCTCGAGGTCATCCGCGTCTGACTGGCTGGCGCCCCACAGGGTCGGTGTCGCCATTCGGCCACCGGATCTATGCTCTAGCCGCACTGCGGCCGTCACCGCCGCCCCTCGGAGATGCCCGATGTCCAGCCGCCACGTCGAGACCCGATAGCGATGGCGCGCGCAAAGACCACGGCTGACGCTCCGGCCCCCGCGGCGCCCGCTCCGGCCCAGACGCCGGCACCGACGGCCCCGCGAAAGGACGCGCCGCGCACGATGCGCGAGCTCCGCGAGGCCACCGATGCGCGCCGCAGGGCGCGGGTGGACAAGGGGCTCGAGAACCCGCTCCGGGAGGGGCTGCGGCTGGAGCGCGTGCCGGATCCGAACATCTTCGTGCTGTTCGGCGCCACGGGCGACCTGGCCCACCGCAAGGTGATCCCGGCGGTGTTCCAGCTGTGGCGGACGCACCTGCTGCCGCACGAGATCACGATCGTCTGCGTGGGTCGTCGCCCGTACACCGACGAGGCGTTCCGCGAGGAGCTCAAGGCGAGCCTGGACAAGTTCTCGCGCGTGCTGCCGGTCGACGAGGACGCCTGGGCCGACCTCGCGTCGCGGGTCGTCTACCACCGCGGCGACTTCAACGACCCGGCCACCTATGCCGCGCTCGCTGACCGGCTCGACGGGATCGACATCGAGGGCGGCACGCGGGGCAACCGGCTGTACTACCTCGCCACTCAGCCCTCCGCCTTCCCCGAGATCATCGCCCAGCTGGGCCGGGCCGGCCTCGACCACGAGCACCACGAGGGCGGCTGGCGGCGGCTGGTCATCGAGAAGCCGTTCGGCCGCGACCTCGACTCCGCGATCCGGCTCAATCGCGAGGTGGGCAAGGTCTTCCGGGAGCGGCAGGTCTACCGCATCGACCACTACCTGGGCAAGGAGACGGTCCGCAACCTGCTGGTCTTCCGGTTCGGCAACGGCATCTTCGAGCCCATCTGGAACCGCCGCCACATCGACCACGTGCAGATCACGGTTGCCGAGTCGATCGGCATCGAGGGGCGAGGCGCGTTCTACGAGGAGACGGGCGCGAGCCGAGACTTCCTCCAGAACCACCTGCTGCAGCTGCTGAGCCTGGTGGCGATGGAGCCGCCCACCAACTTCGACGCGGACGCCCTGCGGGACGAGAAGGTCAAGGTGATCCGCGCGATCCCCGAGATGAGCCCCGCGCAGGTCCGCCGCGACGTCGTGCGCGGCCAATACGGCCCGGGCTGGGTGTCGGGCAAGCCCGTGGTGGGCTACCGCTCGGAGCCCAACGTGGACCCGGCGTCCGAGACCGAGACGTTCATCGCGGCCCGCCTCTCGATCGACGACTGGCGCTGGTCCGGGATCCCGTTCTACCTGCGCATGGGCAAACGGCTCCCCAAGCGGGCGACGGAGATCGCCATCCAGTTCAAGGAGGTCCCCCACCAGCTGTTCCGGGATTCCGCGTCCGATCCGGAGCCGAACCTGCTCGCGATGCGGATCCAGCCCGACGAGGGGATCATGCTGCGCTTCGGGGCCAAGGTCCCGGGCCTGGGGATCGACGTCCGCAACGTGACCATGGACTTCACCTACGGCTCCGCGTTCCAGACAGACTCGCCCGACGCGTACGAGACGCTGATCCTCGACGCGCTGCTCGGCGACGCCTCGCTGTTCACCCGCGCCGACGAGGTGGAGCAGGCGTGGTCGATCGTGGACCCGATCATCGCGACCTGGGCCGAGGAGGCCAGCCCCGACTTCCCGAGCTACGAGGCCGGGACCTGGGGGCCGGAAGCGGCCGACGACCTCCTCGCGCGCGAGGGACGTCGGTGGCGCCGGATCTGAGCACCCCGGACAAGCCCGCCCCGGGCACGATCCTCGCGGTCGGCACGCGGGCCACCGGCGGTCGCGTCGAGCCCCTGACCCCGGCCCGACCGGGCGAGCCGCAGCTGCGCTGGCAGTCGCGCGCGAACACGATCGACGCCATCGAGAAGGAGCTCAGCCGGATCTGGGCGCAGCCGACGCTGGTGCACGACGCCGACCACGAGCGCCCGGTCCGGCAGGCCGCGGCGCGGACCAGCGTGATGAACCTGGTGGTCGTGGCCAGCGACACCGAGACCGCCGCCCGCACCGCCGAGACGATCAGCCGGCTGACGGGCCGGCACCCGTCCCGGACGATCGTGGTGCTCGTGGCCGACCCGGACGGACCGCCCTGGCTGGACGGGCGGATCCAGGCGCACTGCATGCTGCCGCGCCCCGACGCCCCGGAGTCGTGCAGCGAGATGATCTCCCTGGCCGCGGGCGGCGAGACGGGGCGACACCTCGCAGCGCTGGTGACGCCGCTCCTGGTCCACGACCTGCCGGTCACCACGTGGTGGCCGGCCGAGCCGCCGCTGACCACCGACGTGGCCGACGAGCTGCTCGAGCAGACCGACCGGCTGGTGGTGGACGGCTCGGCCTGGACCGCGGACGGGCTCGTCCGGCTGCGCCAGCTCGCCGCGCTCCACGACCGGTTCCCGCGGCTCTCGATCCGCGACTTCGGCTTCGTGCGCCAGTCGCGCTGGCGCGAGGCCATCGCCACGGTGTTCGACCTGCCCGACTTCCTGCCCTACCTGGGCTACGTGCGGCGCGTGTCGGTCACCTACGGCACGCGAGACGAGACCGGCGCGCCCGGCACCACCAACATCGTGAAGCCGCTGTACCACGTTGCGTGGCTGGCATCGCGGCTCGGCATGCGGGTGGTCTCACCCCTGGCGCCGGTCGTGTCGCGGGGCTCGGCGCAGCGGCTGCGGCCGGGCGAGAAGCCGCCTCTCCACCGCGGGCTGGCGGCCAAGCTGCACGACCAGCGGTCGGGCGAGGTGGGCGTCGTGATCCGCCCACTGGCGTCGTCCTCCCCCGCCGGCACCACGCTGCGGGTGGAGATCCTCGCCGAGCGGCGCGGCTCCGAGCTCCGCGCGGACGTCACCGCCGAGGCCGAGAACGTCCACGTCCACGCCTGGCTGGATGGGGTGGAGGCGCTGGACCGCACCTTCAAGGCACCCCGCCGAGGCGACATCGACCTGCTCTCGGAGGCGATCGAGGGCAGCGGTCGCGATGCCGTGGCGGTGGAGACGCTGCGCATGGCCGCGAGGCTCGCCGGGAGCGCCGGCGGTCGCGACCCACGCCCCGCCTGAGCACGCCGCACAGGCCATCCGCGCCACGGCTCGCGCCGCGCCGCAACCACGGAGGCAACGATGACCAAGCCCACCACGTCCATCGTCCCCACGCCTGGGGACGTGTCCGTCGCCGCCGCCAGATTCATCGTCGATCGGCTCGCCGAGGCCCTCGACGCGCGCGGCGTGGCGCACTGGTGCACGACCGGCGGGTCGTCGGCGCCCGGGATCTACCGAGCGCTCCGCGCCGCGCCGCTGCGCGACGCGCTGGACTGGTCAAGCGTCCACACGTGGTGGGGCGACGACCGGTTCGTGCCAGCCGATGACCCCCTGTCCAACGTCCTGCCGCTCGCCACCGTCCTGCGCGAGCCCGGCGCCGGAGTGGCGATCCCCGACACCAACGTCCATCCCGTCCCAGTCGCGGCGGTGCGGGCGGCGGGCGGCGGGCCGGCGGACGCGGCGAGGGCGTACGAGGCGGAGATGCACGACGTCGGGCCGGCCTCGGGCCCGGACGGCCTGCCGGCCTTCGACCTGATCATCCTGGGCGTGGGGCCCGACGGCCACATCCTGTCGGTGTTCCCGGGCTCGGCCGTGTTCGACGCTGCTGCGTGGGTGGAGCCGGTGCCCGCGCCCATGCACGTCGAGCCGCACCTCCCGCGCGTGACGATCCACCCGCGGCTGTTGTCCGCCGCCCGGTCGGTGCTGGTGGTGACGACTGGGGCCGGCAAGGCGGCCGTGCTGGCACAGGCGTGGGTCGGCGGCGATCCCCGCGAGCTGCCGCTCCGGGCGACGCTCCTGCCGCAGACGACCTGGCTGCTCGACGAGGCGGCGGCCGTGGGCCTGCGGTGAGCCGGGTCGCGTTCGCCGAGGCGCCGGAGCGGCGAGTCGCCTCGCGCGACGGCACGCCGGTCGCGGTCTTCGGACTTGGCCGGTCCAGGAGCGGCACGCGTCCGCTGCTGCTGGTCCACGGGACGTCCGGGGACCACCGCACCTGGCGTGTGGCCGGGCCGATCCTTGCGCAGCGGCGCCGGGTGGCTGCCATGGACCGGCGGGGCCGGGGCGACTCGGGCGACGCCGCTGCGTGGGCGGTCGAGCGCGAGGTCGAGGACGTGGCAGTCGTGGCGGAGGCCCTCGCTGCCGAATCCGGCGCGTCGGTCGACGTCGTCGGGCACTCGCTCGGCGGACGGCTCGCGCTCGCCGCGGCACTCCAGACGCCCGCGATCAGGCGCGTCGCGGTCTACGAGGCGATGGTCTCCCGCAGCGCGGCCGAGCCGGCGCTGGTGGCCGAACTGCGATCGAGGCTGGACGCCGGCGACCTCGACGGGCTGCTGGCAGCCTTCATGACCGATGTGGTGGGCATGCCCGCCGAGGAGTTGACGGCCTTCCGCGCCGACCCGATCTGGGAGCGTCGGGCGGGAGCTGGCCCGACGATCGTCCGCGAGCTCGAGGCCGCGGTCTCGGCGCCCGCGCTCGCTCTCGAGGCGCTCGCGCGGGTGCGCGTCCCGGTCCTGCAGCTGGTGGGCTCCGCATCGCCCTCGCGGTTCCTCGACGGGGCCCGCGCCCTCGCTACCCGCCTCGCCGACGGGCGGCTCGAGGTCATCGACGGCGCGCGCCACGGCGCCCACCACAGCCACGCCGCGGAGTTCTGCGCGCGGGTCGAGGCGTTCCTCGACGACTGAGGCGCCCGGGTGCCAGACTCCGGCGATCGAGATCGTCGGCTGGCGCATCCTCGGCCTGATCGCGGGCGGCAACCTCGCCTCGGATCGTCGGGCGTGCGGAGCGTCCGGGGCTGCCTGCCGACGATCGGGCAGGGCTGACGCGGCCGAGCGGCCGCCGCCCTCCCGGCAACGGGGGAACGGACTACCATCGTCCCATGACCGATCTCGCGCCGGCTCCCGCTGACAACCGCCCCTACTCCCCCGGCCTCGAGGGGGTCATTGCAGGTGAATCCTCGCTCTCCTACATCGATGGTGAGCGCGGCCGACTGCTCTACCGCGGCTACCCCATCGGGGAGCTGGTCAAGGGCGGGTCGTATGCGGCGGTGGCGGAGCTGCTCTGGACGGGCGAGTGGAGCCCCGGGGCGAAGCTGCCCTGCGAGCCGGTTTCGCCCGCGGTCCTGACGGCCCTCCGCGCGCTGCCGACCGATGCCCGGCCCATGGACGCGCTGCGGACGGCGGTGTCCGTCTGGGGCGCCGAGCACAACCCGAGCTGGCCCGCCACGGCAGAGCAGGCTCGTTCGCTGACGGCCTCGTCGCCCTCGGCGCTGGCCGCGTTCGCCAGGATCCGCCAGGGCCTGGAGCCCGTGGCCCCGGACCCGGACCTCGACGTCGTCCCCGGATTCCTGTACCAGCTCAAGGGCGAGCGGCCCTCCGACGAGAGCGCCCGCGCCCTCGACGCGTACTTCATCGTGGGCGCGGAGCACGGGTTCAACGCCTCCACCTTCACCGCCCGGGTCATCTCGTCCACGCGCTCGGACATCGCCTCGGCGGTGGCGGGCGCGATCGGCGCGATGAAGGGGCCGCTCCACGGCGGGGCCCCGTCCGAGGTGGTGGAGCAGATCCACGAGGTGGGCTCCCCGGAGCGGGCCGAGGAGTGGGTGCGCGCCTCGGTGGCCCAGGGGATCCGGCTGATGGGCTTCGGCCACCGCGTGTATCGCGCCTACGACCCGCGTGCGGCCGCCCTGCGCGAAGTGGCCGAGTCGATGGAGCACAAGCCCGACTGGCTGGCGCTCGCGATCGCGGTGGAGGACGTGGCGCTGCGCGTCCTGGCCGAGAAGCACCCCGACCGCGCGCTCAAGACCAACGTCGAGTACTACGCCGCGCCGGTGCTGATGGGCGTCGGCCTCACGCCAGACCTGTTCCCCGCCACCTTCGCGCTGGCCCGGCACGCCGGCTGGACCGCCCACGCGATCGAGCAGGGCGCGGCCAACCGACTCATCCGGCCGGACGTCCGGTACATCGGGCCGGCGGAGCGGCACCTGCCGGGAGCGTAGCGTCCACGGCGAACTGACCAGGGCGAGGAACCGCCGGCCGGGCGCCGACCGGCGATAGGATCGCGCCCGCACCAACCGCGCCGGACGGCACGGGTGCGCACGGGCAGCGCGGCCGTATCCTTCGGCTGTGACCGACCCGACCGTGCCGAACTCGCCGATCGACGACAGCGACCCGCCGCCCGCCGCCGGCACGCGCCCCCCGTCTGCGGCACGCCTCCTGCTCCTGGCGGCCATCTTCCCCGGCCTGCCGCACCTGCTCCGCGGACGCCGGGGCTGGGCCGCGCTGCTCGGCCTGCCGGTCATCCTGCCCGTGTTCGCCCTCGCCGTCCTGGCAGCGGCCACCGGCGGGACCTCGCTGGCCGCCCGCCTGCTCGACCCCGCCGTGCTGAGCGGGCTGATCGTCGTGCAGGTCGTGCTGCTCCTGTGGCGTCTGGCCGCCATCGGCGCGGTACGCGTGCTGACGCCCGTCCGCGCCCGCGCCACGACCGCCGCCGCGCTCCTGGTCGCTGTCGCCATCGTCGTCGGGCCGCAGGTGGTGGCGGTCAATCTCACGGCCGATGCCCGCGATGCGGCGGCTGCGGTGTTCGAGCCCGTGGACGAGGGCGGCGCCTAGGTCCCCGACGCCACCCCGCCGCCGATCGCCTCCAACGACCCCGACTTCGCGGCGGGCACACCGCCGCCCTCGCCCGACGCCTCCGCGCCCCCGTCCGCCTGGCCGACCGCGTCGCCCACGCCCGGGGTGCCGCGCATCAACGTGCTGCTGATCGGCGTGGACGCCGGCGTCGGCCGGAACACGTTCGCCACCGACACCATGATCGTGGCCTCGCTCGACCCGGTGGCCAAGACCGTGTCGATGGCCTCGGTGCCGCGCGACATGGTGGACGTCCCGCTGCCCGATGGCCGCACGTTCAAGCCGAAGCTCAACAGCCTGGTCTCGTACGTGAACTGGAACAGGTCCAAGTTCCCGGGCGCCAAGGACGGCGAGTCCGTCCTGGCGTCGGCGATCGGGACGCTTCTCGGCATCAAGATCGACCTGTGGGCAGAGGTCAATCTCGGCGGTTTCGCCGCTCTCGTGGACTCGGTCGGCGGGATCAACATCAAGGTGACCAGCGCCTTCTGCGACTACCGGTACAAGGAGTACGGGGTCGACGGCTTCCAGATCTCGCCCGGCTGGTGGCACATGAGCGGCGACCAGGCCCTCGCCTACGCGCGCGTCCGGAAGGCCGCCGGCGAGAGCGACTTCACGAGGGCCGCCCGCCAGCAGGAGGTCATCGCCGCCATCCGCGACCGCATCGTGCGCGGCGGCTTCCTCGACGACCCGTCCAAGTTCCTCGCGTCGGCGGGCCAGACCGTGCGCACCAACATCAGCCCCTCGCTCATCGCGGACTGGGTGGACGCGGCGAGCGGCGTCGGCCGCGCCGACGTGTACCGGATCGTCGTCGGCCATCCGTACGTCAAGGCCGGCTCCGACGCCCGGGGGTCCATCCAGATCCCGAACGTCCCCATGATCCGCGCCATGGCGGCCAAGCTCTTCACGCCCGCGGGAGTGGTCCCGACGGGCTTCGACACGATGCCCTCCAACGGCAGCGGAGCGACAAGGCAGGCGTCGTCGTCCTCGGACTGCGGCCGCAAGCCCGCGCCGACCCCCACGCCGAAGCCGTCCCGGGCGCCCACCGCTGCGCCGAGCGCGTCGCTCGAGCCGACCTCGTCCGAGTCCGCTGCGCCGACCCCGGCCGACGCGACGCCGCCGCCGGCCGGGGAGACGCTGGCCCCCTAGCGCAAGCCGTAGGGGCCGGTGCCGGCGGTCGACTGCCAGCCGCCGCTGTCTGTTCGCGCGCGACAGGGCGGCGGAGGGCTTACGCGGCAGCCGGGCGACCGGGCGCACGCGCCGCGCGATCCCAGGGAGGTTGATCGCGCGGCTGTCCGTCGCGATCCGGTGGCGGGAGTGGTGGCGCCCGAGCCCTGGCTAGGCGGACGTCCCGACGCCGATCAGGGCGATCGCCGCCACCGTGAGCACGATCCCCGCGACGTGGCTGCGGGTGACCCTCTCGTGGAGCAGCACGAGGGCGAGGAGCACGGTGGTGACCGGGTAGAGCGACGAGAGGATCGTCGCCACCGCGAGCGCGCCGACCTGGGCGGCGGAGATGAAGGCGACATTGCCGAGCATGTCCAGCACGCCGATCACCGACAGCTTCGCCAGGTCGGGCCGCTGGAGCCGCCACGGCTGGCGCCATGCGACGATGAGCGTGACGAGGACCACCGACTGGACGAGCCGCAGAACCACCAGCGGGCCGAACTGCCCGGCGTCCGAGAGCTGGCCGATGCAGATGTTGAACCCGCCGATCGCCATGCCCGCGAGCAGCGCCCACTCGATCCCCGACGGACGGTCGGTGCCGTGGCCCGGCGCGCGGGTCACGAGCACCACGGCGAGCAGCGCGACGACGATCCCGGCGACGGTGGCAGCCGTGGGCACGCCCTCGAGCGCGAAGCCGACGAGCACGGGCACGACGGCGCCGATCACCCCCGTCGTGGGCGCCACCACGCCCATCCGCCCGACCGCGAGGCCCCGGTACAGCGACGTCATGCCCACCACGCCGCACAGCCCCGCGCCAACCGACCACACGAGGTCGGGCCCGGTGGGGACCGGCTCCCCCCGCACGATCGCGATGGCAAGCGCCACGGCCATGCCGACCGCCTGCGTCACGGCGACCACACCGAACAGCGGCGCGCGGCGGCTCATCAGGCCGCCGCCGAAGTCGCCGGCGCCCCATGCGATCGCGGAGGTGAGCCCGAGGACGACGGTGGCGAAGCCGGGTCCGAGCTCAGGAATCGGCGACCGCCTCGGGTCCGCCCAGCGCGATCACCCGGTCGGCGACGCTGTCGTACCGCGCCGAGGTGGTGAGGTAGATCACCTGGAAGTCCGCGGCCACCTCGCGGAGCACGGCCAGCGCGCGCTCGGCCCGCTCGTCGTCGAGCGCCACGAGCGGGTCGTCGAGGATCAGCGGCGGGCGGCGGTCGCCGGTCGCGAGCCGCACGAGGCCGAGTCTTGCAGCCAGGTAGACCGCGTCGAGCGTGCCGCGCGAGAGTTCGGCGACGGGCACCCAGTCGCCGCGCTCCGTCGAGCGCAGCTCGAAGCCCAGGCCGTCGTCCTCGATGCGCACCTCGCGGTACCGCCCGCCGGTGATCCGGTCCACATCGCCCACCATGCGGCGCTCGAGGAAGCGGGTGGCCCTGGCCATGGTGGCCCGTTCTGCCGTGTCGAGCTCGGCCAGCGTGCGGGACAGGATCCGCTCCCGCCGCCGCAGCGCGGCGAGGTCTGCCCGCCACCCCGCCAGCCGCTCGGCCATGCCCGCCACATCCTCGGCATCGACCGGGTTCTGCTCGACGCGGGCCCGGGCTGCCGCCTCGTCGTCGCGGGCACGGTCGGCCACGCCTTCCGCGTCCCTGACCTCCACCTCGAGGCGCTCCCGGGCCCGGGGCTCCTTCGCGATGGGCCCGAGCGCCTCGAGCGCTGCCGTCGTCGAGTCGATGTCGGCGACGGCAGCGTCGCGCTTCGACGGCAGCGTGTCGGGGTGCTCGTCGCCGGTGAGGCCGGCCAGGCGGGCACGACCGGTGTTGATGCGCTCGACGTGCGCGGTCTCGGCGGCCAGCCGTTCCTCGGCTTCCGCCGTTCCCGGCAGCTCGAGCTTGGCGAGCGCCTCCTCGCGCTCGCTGCGGTCCCGCTTCAGCTCCTCCTCCATGTCGGAGCGGCCGCGGAGCCGCCGCGACACCTCCTCGACCTTCATCTGGCGCGTCACGCGGTCCGCGTTGCGTTCGCGGAGGGCAAGCCAGGCGACCGCGAGTCCCGCCAGGGCGATGACGCCGCCGACGGACCCGGGGGCGATCCCGAGGTCGACCACGCCCGCGAGCCCGGCGCCCGTGCCCAGGACGGCGACCAGCACGCCGATCGCCGCCAGCGCAACGCCGATCCGGGACCGGGGCTGCCACTTGCGCTCGGGCGGCAGCTCGAAGTTGACCTGCACCTCGCTCGAGAGCGCCTCCTCGAGGGTGGCGATCCGCGTCGCCAGGGCCCGGAGCCGCTCCACTGCGGGGCGGAGCTCGGCGAGCGGCATCGGCGACGGGTGCGTCCGATCCAGCTCGGCGAGCTCGTCGCGCAGCGCGATGGCCTCGACATAGCGGGTGTTGCGGGCCTGGGCGTCGGCGAGCTCGGCGTGGAGGCGCTCGGCCTGGCGGGCCTTCTCCAGCTGTGCCCGCCGCTCGGCGAGGGCCGAGTCAGCGTCGGTCCTGCGGTCCTTCGCTGTGGTGTGGGCCTCGCGATCGCGTTCGAGGCGGGCGAGACCGTCCTCGCCGGCGGACAGACGGCGCTCGGCGTCGGCCACGGCTTCGGCGGCGGTGCCCAGCCGGCCCGGCCCGCCGTTGCGCGGGGCGAGGTCGGCCATGGCGGCGGCAAGGCGCCGCCTGGCGCGCGCAGTGCTGCGGTCGGCACCGCTCATCGTGGCGGTGAGCCGCTCGCGCAGGGCGGCCTCGTCGCGCTCGAGCCCGGCGAGCTCGGCCTGGCGCACCGACGCCGTGGACCGCAGGAACGCCTCGGTGGGCAGACCGGACAGCGCGGCCAGTGCCTCGTCGACGCGCGCGGCGTCGGCGCTGACCTCGCCGTCGAGCTCCAGGCGGGTGGTGCCGGCGTCGCCCGCGAACACCTTGGCCAGGCGGCCCTCGTGGAGCCCGCCGTCGTCGTCGTCCCAGGTGAAGGTGATGGCCACGGCCGGGGCGGCCGCAGCGCCGGAGCCCCAGCTGCGGAGCACCGCGAGGTCCGGCGCGGTGCTCATCGCCGGTCGGGTGAGGACCAGCTCCAGCGCCCGCTGGAGCGTGGACTTGCCCGACTCGTTGGGGCCGCGCAACACCGTCAGTCCGGGATCGAGCGTCCACTCGGCATCCCTGTGGGGGCCGACGTTCCGCAGCGACAGGCTCGTGATCCTCACGGCGCCACCTCCGCTCCCGCGAGCAGGCGGCGGCCGAGGCGGAGCACCTCGCGCAGCTCGGCCGCGTCGCGCTCGGCGTCGGCGTCGCCCGACGCCTCGAGCTCGGCGATGCGGCCCTCCACGTCGCGGATGAACGCGCCGGAGATCGTCTCGGGGGGAGGTAGGGCGCCCTCCGTCAACGGCGGCCGGCTCCGATCATCGATGCGAACGTGGAGGTAGGCGCCCCGGAGCGCATCCTCGACGGCTGCCGGGTCCAGCTCGAGGCTGTCCGGGCGATCACCCACCACCTGGACGTCGAGCACGAGCTCGGGGTCTGCCGCCGCGCGCAGGCGGTCGACCAGCGAGGCCTGCGACTCGATCGACGCGCCATCCACCTCGAGGGCACGGTGCCAGGCAGACCCCACGACTCGAGTCGCCACGGCGACGTGCTTGGCGGCCCCGCGCTCCTCGAGGGTCACGAGGCCGACCGTGCCGGGAGCGTCGCGGTCCACGGTCACCTGCTCCGGCGACCCCGGCACCGCCCACGTGGTCCCGCCAGCGCGGCCGGTGGAGGCGACGTGGTCGTGGCCGAGGGCGACGAAGTCCAGGCCGCTCGCCTCGAGCGCCGCCTCGGTGACCCGGCCGGCTCCCTCCCCGGGCGCCGCGTGCAGCATGCCGATCCGCCACGCGGTCGGCGCCAGCGCCGCGGTGTCGATGCTCGCGAACACCCCCGACGGGGGCCGCGACGGGTCCGCCGGCCCGACCACCACCGCATTGAGCGAGTCCAGGCGGACGACCGGTGCCTCGGGCGTCAGCACTGCCACCATCCCGCCCCCAGCCAGCGCAGGGATGTCGTGGGCGCGGTACACCGAGGAGCGGGTGTAGGCGTCATGGTCGCCAGGCAACAGGACCACGCGGATCCGCGCCGTCGCCAGGCGTGTCAGCTCCGATGCCGCCCGCTCCACGGTCCGGCGGGACGCGGTGTTGGCGTCGAACAGGTCGCCCGAGATGAGCACCGCGCCGACGTGCTCGGCCAGCGCGAGGTCCACGGCCGCGCGGAGGGCGGCGTGCTGCCGCTCGCGAAGCGCTGCCGCCGCCTCGCCAAGGTCCTCGTGGCGCGCCCCGAGGTGGACGTCCGCCATGTGCAGCAGCCGGAGCATGCGCCTCGCCGCCTCCCTGTCTACCCCTGCCGGCGACGCGATCGCACCGGCTCCGTCGTGCGCGCGGCGGGCCAACCGGGCCCCGCGTGCGGCCTCCCTCGCCCCGGCCCGACGACCGACCGCGAAGACGGTCAGCAGCAGGCGGGACCGGGTCAGTCGCCAGCGGGACCCGGCCGCGAGCCGGGCGCCCCCATCGCTCCCGGTCGCGCCGCCGAATCTCCGGGCACATTGTGACAGGTCGTCTGTCACGGGCCGCAATGAGCTTGCTCTTGGACCTGCCCCGGTTTCGCGGACCGCACCGCTGGCCGCCGCCCGTTTCGGTCAGGGAGCGCCCAGGAGCGCCGCCGGGCCGGCTCGGGGACGGTCAGGGCCGTTGCAGCGCGATCACGGCCGTTGCAACGAAGGCTTAACGCGTGGACCCGCGGGCCGCGGTGTACGGTGGCCTTCACCACCATCGGTGCGGCCGATCCTGGAAAGAGCCTGGATTCCGCGGCCGTGGTCCGGCTGACTCCCCGCCGGCTCTCGCGTCCCGAGAATCGATTCCTGGCGGCGCGCACCCGTAGCCGCGCCTGGGAGGAGCTGCTGGCGTGACCTATGTCGATCGGACGATGATCTGCGTCGATTGCGGTGTGGAGTTCGTCCACTCCGCCGCGGACCAGGAGTACTACGCACAGAAGGGGTTCACGTCCGACCCGAAACGCTGTGCCTCCTGCCGGGCCTACCGCCGGGCGACTCGAGAGGGCTCGGGCGACGACCGCGCGTCGGGAGGCCCGCGCGGCTACGAGCGCGCCGAGGAGCGCGCGGCCCGCGAGTACTTCGTGGCCATCTGCACCAGCTGCGGCAACCAGGCGCAGGTGCCGTTCAAGCCGCGCATGGACAAGCCCGTCTACTGCAGCGACTGCTACCGGCAGGTCAAGCCCGACTGAGCTGCCCTCGCCCAGGAGGCTGCGACGGCCGGCCCCATTGGGGCGCGGGCGCCGGCAACCGGATGCGCGCTGGGCCCACGACCGTCCTAGGCCCGGAACGCCTCGCCGCGGCGGAACCGCTCGCGCCGGCGGCCGCGCCACACGGTTACCCGGCCGGCCCCGTAGACCTGCCAGGAGCCGTTGCGCCCGACGACAGCTGTGTGCTCGTCGATCCCGAACGAGACGCTGCCGCGCGGCGCCTGGAGCGCGATGCAGGCGGAGAACGCCTCCGGCACCGCGTCGTAGTGGGGCAGCACGACCACGCCGTCGACCATGCCCAGCGCCGGCTGCCAGCGCATCGGGAACGGCATCGGGAACGGCAGCCTCGGGAGCGACCAGAAGCTCATCGACCGCCCGACCAACGCCATGGCGCCGGCTGAGCACCCGGCCATCACCGCCCCGCGGTCATTCGCGGCCACGAGCGCGGCCCCGAGCGGCGACCCGTGGAGCACGCGCAGCAGGTGGCGGGGATCGCCGCCCGAGAGGTAGACCAGGTCAGCCTCGCCCACGGCCTGCAGGAACCCTGCGTCATGGCCGTCGTCGACGGTCCGGACGAGCACCGGCTCCACCTCGGCGCCCAGCGCGGAGAAGTGCGCAACGCCCTGCTCCGCCCACGCCAGGAACACCGCCTCGCCGTCGTTGGCCGAAGCGGTGGGCAGGATGGCCAC
Source organism: Chloroflexota bacterium (assembly GCA_021812735.1). The sequence goes on from JAKAMV010000056.1 coordinate 16,811, forward strand.
GCGCGGGCGAGGACGACCGGTGGCGGCGAGCAGGCTGCGGTCGAACTCGACCATGGTGTCCAGGAACTCGCCGGCTCCGACGAGCGCTACAGGCCCGCGCATGGCCCGCAGCATAGAGGAGAAACGCCGGGCGCCCCCGCGGCGGGTAGACGGGTCCGGCACACCCGGACACGCCGTCCTGCAGGCGGGCCTCGCGCGCCGGCTGCCCCCCCCGAGGACGGGCCCGCCGATGCCGTCCCCTCGGCGGCCGGGTTCCGCCGCGTCGCGGACCGCTCGTCGACGCGGCTGCTGCCAACCTGCCCGACGCGGTGATGGACTACCTGCCCCGCAACATCGTGGCGATCCGGGGCCCATCGGCCCCTTCCAGGGGGCGATGGCGGCCGCGCCATCGGGTCCGGCGAGCCGCTCGTGGGTCGATCGCGCGCGGCTGGCCCTGGCGACACGCCCGCCGCGGACGCTGTCTCCGCAACGGATTGCCAGACAGCCATCCGATGACTGCTAGCCGAGGATCGGGCCCCAGTTGGACCGGTCCGCCTGGCTACGAGTCACCCCGAGACTGAATGGCGCGAAATCGGCCCAGCCACCCGCCTTGCATCCACTCCGCGAATGGACGGCGCAGATCCGCGAATGGACGGCGCAGACCGACGCGGGGCGGGCCCGATGCCGTTCCAGCGGCTTGCCCGAGGGTCGTCGGTCAGCCGCCGAGTCACCGCTCCACCCGGAACGGGCCGCCGTGGCCCGGGATCACGATGTCCGCCGCCGCCAGGAGGCGCGCCCGCGACGCCTCGAGCGCAGCCTGGTCGTCGCCCCGCGGGTCCTCCTCGGGGGTGCGGTCGGCGTGCCACCAGGCGTGGGTCATCGCGTACACCGCGTCGTGCGCCTCGACGATCAGCGACGCGTCCTCGTTGGTGTGGCCGGGCGTCAGCCACAGCTGCGCGTGCGGCGAGAGGTGATGGCCGTCGCCGTCGTGGTCGAGCCACTGGTCGCCGATGTAGCGCGCCCAGAAGTCCACCACCTCGGCGTTGGGAAACAGCGCGATGTTGACCGTGTGGTCCGGGTGGTGGTGGGACAGGAACACATGCGTCACGGACTCGGGCGGCACGCCCAGAGCGGCGAGCGGATCGGTGATCAGCGAGCGCGACTTCACCATGCCGGGGTCCACGATGATCCGCGCATCGCCATCCTGGACGAGCACGATCGACGAGCCGACGCCGCCGTGGGTATACCCGGCGTGGAGCAGGTGGACGCTGGCCATGGGCGCACTCCTGTGCATGGGCAGCGGCGTTCGGCGCCGCGGAGCCCGGGGCACGAAGCCTACGCGGCGGGGCGGGCCCGCCTACGCGGGCGGCCACGGGGCGCAACGGGGCCGCGAACCAGCGCATCGCACGCGCATGCTGCCGACCATGTCGATTGCCGAGCACGCCGACCTCGTCCTGATCGGGGGACGGCTCTTCACCGCCGACGGCGCCGGCTCGTGGGCCCGCGCCATGGCCGTCCGCGGCGGACGCATCACTGCGGTGGGCCCCGATGCCGCCGCGACGCCGATGATCGGGCCGCGCACGCGGGTCATCGATCTGCGGGGCCGCACCGTCACGCCCGGCTTCGGCGACTCGCACGTCCACCCCACGCACGGCGGCCTCGCCCGGATCCGCTGCGAACTCCACGAGGTGCGCGGGAGGGAGCGATACCTCGAGATCATCGCGGCCTACGCGGCCTCGCACCCGGACGTCGAGTGGATCCTGGGCGGCGGCTGGTCGCTGGCCGACTTCCCGGGCGGCGTGCCGCGCCGCGAGGACCTCGACCGCGTGGTCCCCGACCGGCCGGTCTACCTGCCCAACCGCGACGGCCACGATGTCTGGCTGAACACCCGGGCGCTCGAGCTGGCGGGGATCACGAAGGACACGCCCGACCCGGCGCACGGCCGCATCGCCCGCGCCCCCGACGGGACGCCGCTGGGCACCCTGCACGAGGGCGCCTCGGCGCTGGTCGAGCCGCTGCTGCCGGCGACGACGGAGGCCGACCTCCGCGAGGCCCTGCTCGAGAGCCAGCGCTACCTGCACAGCCTGGGCATCACCAACTGGCAGGATGCCTGGCTGTCGCCGATCGACCAGGCGGCGTACCTGGCCCTCGCCGCGTCCGGCGAGCTCACCGCGCGCGTAGTGGGCGCGCACTGGTGGGAGCGCGATCGCGGCGTCGAGCAGGTCGAGGAGATGGTCGAGCGGCGGTCCGACGGCCGGCTCGGCGGATTCAACGCCACCAGCGTCAAGCTGATGGTCGACGGGATCGTCGAGAACCACACCGCGTCCATGCTCGACCCGTACCTCGACGGCCACGGCCACGCCACCGCGAACCGCGGCATGGACTTCATCGACCCCGAGCTGCTCAAGCAGGCGGTGGTCAGGCTCGACGCCCTCGGGTTCCAGCCGCACTTCCACGCCCTCGGCGACCGCGCGGTCCGCCAGGCGCTCGACGCGGTGGAGGCCGCCCGCCTCGCCAACGGCTGGACCGACACGCGGCCGACCCTCGCGCACATCCAGGTGGTCCACCCCGACGACATCCCGCGCTTCCGCCAGCTCGGCGCGCTGCCGAACGCCCAGCCGTTGTGGGCCGCCGAGGAGGCGCAGATGACGGAGCTCACGCTGCCGTTCCTGAGCGCAGAGGCGGCCGCGCACCAGTACCCGTTCCGCTCGCTGCTGCGCCAGGGCGCAACGCTGGTGATGGGCTCGGACTGGTCGGTCTCCACGCCCAATCCGATGCTCGAGATGGAGGTGGCGGTCAGCCGGGTCTCGCCCGAGATGCGGCGGGCGGCGCCCTTCCTCCCCGACGAGCGGATCTCGCTGGCCGAGGCGCTGCGCGCGTTCACCGCGGGCTCGGCCCACGCTCAGCACCTTGACGAGGCCGGCACGCTCGAGGCCGGCAAGCTGGCCGACTTCGCGATCCTGGACCGCGACCTGTTCGACCGGGGCGCCGGCGCGATCGGCGACGCACGTGTGCTCGCCACGTTCGTCGAGGGCGTCGCCGTCTACGAGGCGCCCGGGCTGGACTGACGCCGCTCAGCGCGGGACTGGTCGCCGGGATCAGCGGCCATCCGGACCCTCTCGCCCGTGCCCGGCAGGGACAGGAATCGGGCCCCATCTGCTCGCGGAAACCCTGCCAGGGAGCTCGGCGACGTCCAGTGCCCTTCGTGGTGTCGCCGGATCCCCTGACGGGAGCACAACGGCGCGTCGGCGTCGATTCCTATCCCTGGCTGGCGACTCCCTGGCTGGCGACGTCCGCGCGCGGGCCGTCGGCCGGGCTCGGGCAGCGAACGCCCGTCGCCGTCAACGCCCGCGCAGATCGCCTCGGGTGTCGACGTCGCGGAGGGTACGGGCGTCGGGGTCGAGCGCGTGCCACGCGGCGGCGGGGACGGTCGTCGACGGCACGCGCGCCGGCACGCCGCGGAGCGCCCGGCGGCCCTCGGCCAGCAGCGCGGCAGCGGCGGGTCCGACGATCGCGGGCCGGAGTGCCATCGGCAGGCTGGCGGGCGGATCGGCCTCGAGCGTGGCGGCGCCGAGGGAGGGGTCCGGATCGAGCGCCGCGACCAGCACCTCGAGCACCGCCGGCACCAGCGACGGCATGTCGCCCCCGACGAGGACGGCCCGCTCGATCCCGGTCGGGAGCACGACCAGCCCGGCAGCCAGCCCGGCGAGCGGCCCCTGGTGAGCGGCCGGGTCGCGGGCGACGAGCACCTTTGCGCGAACGCCCGGCAGCGGCGGGACCTCGGCGTCGGGCGCGAGCACGGTCACGATCGTCCCGGCCACCTCGTCCACGGCGGCCAGCGCGTGGTGGAGGAGGGGCCGTCCGTCGAGCTCGGCCGCCAGCTTGTCGCCGCCGAAGCGGAACGACGCACCGCCGGCGAGGACGATCGCCGCCGTCGCGTCGCGCGCGCTCACCCGCCGTCTCCTGCCGGCGCCTGCCTGGCCGCGCGCTCCGCCAGACGCGCCAGCGTCTTCGGCCCCAGCACGTGGCCGGCGTCGGTCCGGCGCAGGAGCCCGCGGCGGTCGAGGTCCTCGAGGATCACGAGCACGTACCGGCGACTGGTCCCGGTGGCGTCGCGGAAGGCCGCCGGGGACAGCGGGCCCGCAGCCGCCATCGCCAGGGCCCGGCGGCTCAGCTCCCGGTACGTGGTGGCCGCCCAGGCCAGGTTGTCCTCGAGCCGGACGATGCGGTTGGCCGCCTCGAGCGCCTTGACGCCCTGCGGCGGGCAGCCGGCAGCTCGTGCGGCGTCGGCGAGCGGGGGCGGGGCCGCGACGGCCAGCGCCGCCTCGAGCCGGCCCATCGCGGCGAGCACGTCCGGGGGCAGCCCTGCGGCGCGCGACGGGTCCCGGACCACCTCGCCGTCGCGGGCAAGCGCGCCGTCCGCGATGCGCGCGGCGACCACGTCCTGGGCGATGGCCTCCGCCGTGGCGCGGTCCAGGGTCACGAGGCGCCGGGCGGTGTTCGCCACTTCCTGGCGGAGCGCGGACAGCGGCAGCCCAGCCGAATCCGGACGGGCGGCGTGGTGCTCCGCGACCAGGCGGGTGGCCATGGACGCAAGGGCCGCGGCGGTATCGGCGGCCAGCGCGCGTCCCTGCGCATCGGCGATGGCACCGTGCAGCTCGAGGCGGGCCGCACCGCTTCTGGGGTCGGCGGCCAGGGCGGCCGCGCGGTCGGGCGTGAGGCGCCGTCGGGAGACGCCGCGGGGCGGCGTCGGGTCCACGATGACCCCGCCGCCTGCGGCCGAGCCGGGCGAGGGGCGGCGGAGGGCGAAGCGGTCGGCAGGCGCGGCGGCCACCGGCTCGTCGAGCAGCAGGATCGTGAGCACGCCGCCGTCGGGAAGGTCGATCGCCTCGCGCGGGCCGCGGACCACGAGTGCGCCGGCCTGGGCCGTGCCGAGGTGGAGGCGCAGCCGATCACGATCCGCCGGCATCGCCGCCGCGCCGTGCC
>JAKAMV010000773.1 GCA_021812735.1 Chloroflexota bacterium
GTCCAGGCGGAGCCCGTCCCGATCCGGCCCGAGATCCGCCAGGGGCCGCCCGTAGGGCGTGCCGCCCGTCATCCCGCTGCCGCCCTGCCCGTAGGGCCCGATCCCTCGCCACTCGACGGGTTCCGCGTCCGGGAGGAGGGGACCCTCGGAGCGCCGCGCCCCGGTCACGAGGGTCGTGAAGGCCTGTTGGATGCCCTGGGCGAGGTCGGATGCCGACGACAGGTCGAGCGCGCCGGCGATCCGGAGCCCGGCGGCGTCGGAGTTCCACAGGATCGTCGCGCGAGGATGGGGCAGCGCGTCGTGGACGCGCGCCAGCGCTTCAGCATGTCCTCCGCCGAAGGAGCCCGCCGCCAGCAGGACGTTCGCCGCGCGCGGGGTGTCGACCATGGAGATCCGGCCCGAGAGGCGCAGGTCCTGGACGGCGGCGCGGGCGCCGAGCCCCGCGACCGCGTACACCGGGACCGGCGCGCGGACGGCCAGCCGGCGCAGCAGCGACGTCACGCCCAGTCCAGGGCCCGCTCGCGCCAGGCGTACAGGATGCCCAGGAGCAGGATGACGATGAACATGCCCATCTCCACCATCGCGACGACGCCCACGGCGACGAAGACGACCGCCCACGGGTACATGAACACCATCTCCATGTCGAAGGCGAGGAAGACGAGCGCCATCGGGTAGTAGCGGGCGTGGTAGCGGCTCCATGCGTGGACACGCGGAGCGTGCCCCCCGGTGAAGGGGACGCGCTCCGGCGCCGTCACCCGGTGCCCTCGTTTGCGGTCGCCCGCCCACCACGAGGCCAGCACGGCAACGAGCGCCGCGAGCATCACTGCGGTGGCGAGGGCGAGCGGGGCAAGGGCGACCATCGCTGCCTGCTACACGTAGTCTTCCGGCGACGCGCGGAAGCTGTCCGCGCAGTCCTGGCTGCAGAAGTGGTAGGTCGTCCCATCGTGTTCGATGGCCGTCACGGCCTCCGAAGGCTTGATCTTCATCCCGCAGACCGGGTCCGTGACGACCTGTTCCTTTTCGGCCAACGCTGACGCTCCTTCGTGCTAGTGGACCGGTCCTTGCCGGGCGCCTGGGCCAACGATCGGGCACCCAGATGAACGCCGCCTGAGCCTACGCTGAGGGAGTCCTCAAGTCGATGGGTCAGCGGGATGACAATTCCGGCTTCCTCGTCCAGTGGCCAAACGCTGGTCGCGTTCGTGATGTCTCCGGTCCTGTCCGCGGCGGACCGCCGCCTCGAGATCACCGAGGAGCGCGAGATGGGCACACGATTCGGAAACGCGTGCGGCGCGTACGCGAGGACGACGCCCAGGTTCGTGCCGGGGATCTTCCGGCCGTCGGCAGCCGCAACGCAGCACCTGAGGTGAGCCTGAGACCACCCTAAGAATCGCCAGTTGGGAGGAGGGTACTTGCGTGCGGTGCGGTCGGGACATCGGTGGGACGGCAGGCGGCGGGCGAGCCCGCGACGATCCCCGTAGGACGCGGAAGATCCCGCTGCCACCCAGCCCGAGACCCCACCCATGGCCATCCACCTCGTGCCCCGTCCATCGACCTCGCGCCCCCGCGCTGCCGGCACCGCCGTCGTCGTTGCGCTGGCCGTGGCCCTGGGTGTCGGCGGGGCGCTCGTCTCCCCGACACCCGCCAAGGCGTGGACGTCGGGGACGTTCAGCGCCGACTCCGAGGCCCAGCTTGTCGTGCTTCACAACCAGGCGCGATCGGCCGCCGGACTTCGCTCGCTCAAGCTCGACCCGATCCTCACGAAGGCGGCCCGCTGGCGCGCGAAGGACATGGCGGATCGCGGCTACTTCGGGCACACGATCCTCGGCACCGATCGCGAGGTCTTCTGGTACCTGCAATACACGTATCGGTACTGCTTCAAGGTCGCTGGCGAGAACCTGGGCGAGCTCAGTTGGGACGGGGCATCAGTGAGCGACGTCACCAATTGGACCTTCAGCGCCTGGATGGGGTCCAAGGGTCACCGGTCGAACATTCTCGGCTCGTCCTGGGACTCGATCGGGGTCGGCGCGTATCGCGGTGCGGACGGTCGATACACGTGGACCGTGCTCTTCGCTGACAGCTGCGGGCCAGCGGGCGCGGCGCCGAAGCCGACGCCGAATCCGACCCCGAAGCCGACACCCAAGCCGACGCCAAGGCCCACAGCCAAGCCGACGCCAAGGCCCACAGCCAAGCCGACGCAGCGCCCGTCTGCCACGCACCCGCCGACGCCGGGTCCCACTCCTGGCGGGAACGGGGATGCGGCGGCACCGCCGCCTGGCGTGCCATCAACTTCAGACGCACCGGCCTCAACGCAGAACGAAGTGGCCGGACAGAGCTCAGCTCCCTGGACGGGAGACAACTCGGTGAGCCCGACGCCCCTCCCCAGCGGGCAGCCCATGGCATCCGCCCCCACACCCGTCGGATGGGCCAACCCTGGCAGCACGCTGCGGGTCGTCGATGACCCCGGTCAGCGTTCCCTCCTGGATGTCATCGTGAACGCCGTACTCGGCCCGCTCTTCGGATCCTGATCGAGCCCGATGACGATGCGGGAGGTGGCCTCGCGGCCAGCTCCCGCATCGAATGGCGGTGATCGTCCCCGCACGCCAGCCTCGTAGCGACCGGTCGCGTGGCAGGCGAGGGCGTGGGCCTCGTCCGGGCTGCTGCGGTGGCCACCTGAACCCTTGCGCTCCGCTGGGCGCCGGGCTTCTACGCCGTGTACCTGATCGAGGTGGTCCCCGCTGCGATCGTCTTCGGGTAGGGTCTAGCCGGCGAGCGTCCGGACGGCCAGGACGATCCCAGCGCCGAGCGTCGCCAGGGCGACGAGCCCTGGGCCGTCGCCGGGCCGGTGATGCTGGGCCTCGGGCAGGAGGTGGCCCGCCCCGATGGCGATGAACACGCCGGCGAACCAGGCGAGGAGCAGCCCGAGGACGCTCGGCGGAATGGTCAGGACGAGGCTCATGCTGGCCCCGACGACCGGGGCCAGGGCGTCCAGCGCCAGCAACACGACGGCCACCCTGGCTCCCCGGGCGGCCTCGAGGGCCAGCGTCACCACGTTGAGGCCGTCGGCGAAATCGTGGGCGAGGACCGCCAGGAGAACGATGAGGCCGACGTTGCCTCCGGCCTGGAAGCTGAACCCGATCGCCAGGCCGTCGAGCGTGCTGTGGACGATGAGGCTGGCCGGCGGCAGGAGGGCCAGCAGCCGACCGACCGGCGGTGGCGGCTCGGTCACACCTCCCGCCGGCGCTTCATGCGAGCTCGCGTGCTCGAAGCTCGACTGGTGGATGAACGCCTCGATGAGGGAGAAGACGAGGTAGCCGGCGATGGCCGCAGCGCCAACCGCGAGTGGGCCGTTGGGGCCGCTGAGATCGTGGGCCTCGGGCAACAGGTCGGCGATCGCCGTCGCGACGAGGACTCCCGAGGCGACGGCCATGAAGGGGTGGAGGCGATGCGCGATCCGGAGGGCGGCGATCCCGCCGAGGAGGGTGGTCAGGAAGGGCAGGAAGGCGACGATCGGCATGACGCTGGTCAGGGTATCCGCTGCACGACACCGCAGATGGCTCCGGGACCAGCGTGGCGGCGATCCTGGCCCGCTGCGCCCACCACGTCGTGGACGTGCCGCCGATCGCGGGCTGTCCGCTGCCGCGGTGTTCCTCGGCGAGTTCAGGGTCCGCTGCTCGTTGTGGGCATCACCACGAACGAGCTTCGCATCGTGGTAATCGCCCGGGCATTGCGACGTGCGCGTCGAGCCTGCTCGTGGCCGGTCGGGCGGGCGCCTGAGCGCACCCGCCGCTCGCCGCCCTGACGCCCACGCGGTCTTGAGGAGGGCGGGCAATCCGGACGAGAAGTCTCAGGGCCCGCTCAGCCGTCGTTCATCACCCGCCCCGATCGTGGCAGGCATGGAACGCCAGCGTCGCCTCCGGATCCCGATCCACGACCTCGGCTGCAGCGGCACGGATCCAGGCATCCTCGAGCGCGTCCTCGCCTCCACGGAGGGGGTCCTGGCGGCCTATGTGAACCCGGCCACGGAGACGGCGTATGTCGACATCGACCCGGCCGAGCTGGATGCCTGGTCCGTCTCACGGGTGATCGCGCGGGCGGGCTACCGTCCCGGACACCCGACGGAGGTCTGAGGCAATGCTCCTGGCGCGGAGGAACCTCACCCGCGACCCCGTTCGCCTCGCCCTGAGCGTCTCGGGCGTTGCCCTGTCGGTCGCGCTCATCCTTCTGCTCGCGGGCTATCGGGCCGGCATCGACGCACAGGCGTCCGCGTACCTGGATCACACGCCCGGCAATGCGGTGGTCGCCGAACGCGGGATCGTCGACTTCCTGGGGACGACGTCGACCATTCCGACCGGCGTCCAGGCCAGGGTCGCGGCCCTGGCGGGCGCCGAGCGGGTCATCCCGGTCGTCTCGCAGTTCGTGATCATCGACGCGCACGGACGCAAGGACGGCTTCTTCCTCGTCGGCTACGACCCGGCTGCAGGTGGCGGTCCTTGGAACCTCGTTGCCGGTCGGCAACCGACGGCCGACGACGAGCTCGTGCTTGATGCCACGGCGGCGCGACAGCACGGCATCGCGATCGGTCAACCGCTCCGCGTCCTGGATCGCGACATGACCGTCGTCGGGCTATCTGGTGGCACGACCTTCTGGTCCGGGTCCATCGCATTCGCCAGGATCACGACGCTCGAGTCCATGCTCAGAGCACCGGCCCTCCGGAGTTTCCTCCTCGTCACGACCC
>JAKAMV010000774.1 GCA_021812735.1 Chloroflexota bacterium
TCGCCGTCTATCACCATTGGCTCCTGATCTCGAGTCCTGTCATGAGCTTCGTCGGCGAATCGTTCGTCTACCGCAGCCAACTGCGGGTGATTGCTCTCGACCCGTTGCTGGCGGGCAAGGCGGTCACGACCTGGCGCGACTTCACCGACTGGCCCGATCCGGTTACCGGAGACCAGGCCTATCGTCTGCAGCCCGCGGTGACGCTCGGTGGCGCGCCCGTCCTCTATCTCGCGAACCAGTCGGGCTGTGGCTTCAACGTCTGGTCGCTTGACGTCGACGCGTCCGCCCCCACGCCGACCGTCTGGCCAGTGGCACAGGCGTCATCCATCCCCGGCTGCGGTACGCCCGATCCGGCGCCGCAGCCGGGCGGGGCGCTCCCGCTCGACCCCGGGGACACGGCCGTGCGCGCCTATCCCGTGTACCGCGAGGGGCATCTCTGGGTGACCAAGGAGGTCGGGTTGCCGGAGGGCGGCCAAGACGTCGCCGCGGCAGCATGGGACGAGCTCGACCTGTCTGGGTGGCCTGCTGCACCGGTGGTCGTGCAGGCGGGGGTGGAGTCGATCGCCGGTACCTGGGTGACCTTCCCGTGGGTGACGGTAGACGGGCAGGGACGGACGGTGCTCTCGTTCCAGACGGCAGGCCCCGATACGTTCGGATCGCTCGCAGTCGCGGTGCACGCGCCCGGTGATCCGCCCGGCACCCTTCGGCCGGCGCAGATCCTCAAGGCCGGTACGGTGGCCCAGGCAGGCCCCGCGGGGCCGACGAGTCAGGCGCTCCCCGGGGTCCAGTCCTTCGGATGGGGGTCGCTCGCCCTGGATCCGACAGATGGCACTGTCTGGGTCATCGGGCAGTACGTAGGGAACCCGACGAAGTGGATGACCTGGATCGCGCAGATCGGCGGGTAGCGGGTCTCGAGAGACAAGCAAGGGGAACGCCTCCGTGGCAGTGAGTCCGAGCCGTGGGTGGGACCAGCGCCACGGCGTCGAGCCCGAGCGCCGCGAACAGCTTCATTCGCCGCGCGGTGCGAGACTTGCGTCGACTCCCGTCGTCTACCCAGCGGCGAACGAGGAGGAGCGCGACGCGGATGCCAGGGTGACGGTGGCGCGGTTCCGGATCGCGCCGCGCGGATCGCGCGTCGCGTCGAGGAGCTCGTCGCGCACGGCCGGCCATTCGGTCTCCGGAACCCGGAACGCCTCGTCCTGCAGCCCGACCGTGGCGGCGATCCGCATGTACGGGTCGTCGGGCTTGCGGCGGCGCGCAGGGCAGCGAGGCGCACGTCCGTCGGGATGAGCTGCGGGTGCATGAGGAGATTGAAGCGGGCCTGGCGCGGCGTCCCACTTACGAGCACCCCGCGGACGCGGGCATCCTGCGCGGTGTCGAGATCGGCCGCGATGTGGCGCGTGGCGAGTTTGTCGAGCTCGGGCTCCGCCAAGAACGCGGCGAACCAGTCAGGAGCGCCGTCGATGTGCCCGAAGAGCTGCTGCTCCGCAAACGCCCGGAACTCGGGCGAAGGCTCCGGGACGATCCGCAGACCGGGACGAGGCTCCTCGCTCGCCTGCGGGGCCTTCCGATGGCGATTCAGGCCTGCGCCGCCACGGCCATCGCAACGGCATCCCTCCTGCTTGGAGCCACGGGGCGCACGGTCATGATGCACGAGGGGAGACCGTGCCGTGGGGCGGGAGGGCGCTCTCGCGACAGGTCGCCTCCGTCGCCGGATGGGACTACGGTCCCATTGCGCCCGCGGCCGAGCGCTTCCACGATGTCGTCGTGGGCGCAGGAATCGCCAGACCGCCCGTCTTCGTCGCGGCCGAGGACGCGCTCTGCGCGGCCTCGATCGCCCTGCATGCGCTCGAGGGCGCAGATCGGGCGCATGGCGAAACCACGCTCGTGCATTGGCTCGAGACGCGCACGAGCAACAACCCCGACAGCGTCCGCCGCTACCCGTGGGCCATCAGCACCGCCTACTACCACGTCCCGCGCTACGTGCCTCCACGCGAGACCTGGCGCGCGTGGAGGCCGGCCGAGGAGGAGTGGCGCCTGCGGGACGTCGAGCGCTTCGAGGCAAGCCTGCTCGGTCCCCTGGTGCTGTCGGACGCAGTCGAGCTGCTGAGCCGGCTCGCCGAGAATGGCGACGGGGATGCCGCAGCGCTCCTCGAACGGGTCCTGCCGGTCGTGCGGCGGGACGTGGCCCGGCTCGTCGTCGGGCGGCACGCGTGGACCGACACGTGGGGCCTGTGGAACCTCGCCCGCCACGAGCGCACCCTGCGCTGCCTGCATCCCTTCGCGCTCGCGGTCGCCGACAGCTACGCGGCCCGCGCCATCGCCCAGGGCTCGGTGGGGATGGGCAGCCGGTTTCCGTTCCACGAGCAGCCCCTGGTCTCGGTCTCGGCGCAGCTCGCGGCGGGGCTCGCGGCGCTCGGCTTCCACCCGCAGCTCGTCGGCCACCTGGCCGCGTTCGTCGCCGCGCGCGAGTCGCCCGACGGTGGCTGGGCCGACGCCGACGGCCCGCGTGACCTGCTCACGACGCTCGTGGCGGCCGACCTGCTGGCCGGGCTCGACCCGGCCTGGGATCCCGCACCTGCCCTCGGCTGGATCGAGCACCAGCGCCGCCCTGACGGGACCTTCGTGGCCTACGGCCCGGAGGCGGCCTGGCTCACGCTCGAGTTGGACGCGCTCCTCCGGCGCCTGACGCGCCTGTACCCCGAGCGGTTCCGCTGGCCGCACCTCGCCACCGAGCAGCGCGACCGGCGCACGCAGCTGCCGTTCCTCGGCTATCTCGCCGACCTCGTCCGCCTGTTCGCCGAGCTGCCCGCGCTCGCCGCCGCGCCGGTCGAGATCGCCTTCCTCGACCTCGCCGGCTTCGGCGCCTGGAACAACCGCCACGGCATGGCGGCGGGCGACGAGGTGCTGCGCTTCCTCGCCGCCGAGCTCGCCGCACTGCCCGACTCCGTCGCGATCCGCGATGGCGGCGACGAGTTCCTCGTCGTCGGGGTGCCGCACGGGTCCGGGCTGGTGGCGTCGCTCGAGGCGTTTCGGCAGGCGTTCCCGGTCCGCCTGCGCGAGAGCTTCGGCACCGAGGCCGTGGCGCCGCGCATCCTAGCGGGGCGGACGGAGGGCGCGAGGCTCATTGACGCCCGCGACGTCCTGGGGCGCGAGATCGCCGCGGTGAAGGCCGTGCACCCCAGCCCTCCGCCGCAGGGCGTCCTCGTGCCATCGGCCAGCCTGCCGGGGATCGGGAGCGTTACTGGGGCCGCGCGCTCGCCGTCCCACCCGGGCGCCTGATGGACGGCCCGGCGCGCCGACCCTCGACGACGATCCCGCCCGACGCGCCCGCCGGGCCCTTCGGTCCGAACTCCGAGGCAGTGCGCCGCTTCCTGGAGCGCGCGACCGTGCTCTCGCGGCGCGAGATCGTGCGGCTCGACCTCGCCGAGCGACGCGACCCCGACCTCCTGCTCGCCGGCTGGGACCACGTGCGCTACCGCCTCGGCGATCCGCCCCTTCGCGGGTGGCGGCTCGCCGCCCGCAATGCGGCGTGGGACGCCGTAACGGCAGCGGCAGCCTCGGCGGGCATCGAGATCCCTGCCGACGACGGCTACTGGCGCGTCCAGATGGGCATCGGTCTCGGCGCGGCGCGGGTCGTGCGTGCCATCGCGTGTGCCCTCGTCGCGCCCGAGCGGCTCGATCCCGAGTACCTCGAGGCCGTGCTGCGGCCTTGGCGCGCGGCGATCGGCGAGGAGCCGGGGCAGCTCGGCTAACGGGAGTTCCCGCTCGTCACGGCCGGCCCGGCGGTCGGCTACTCGTTGAGATACGCGTCCGTTCAGCGCAGATGGTCACGAGGGAAAAGCACGGGGCGCGGCGTCGGTAGCGATGCGAAAGGGTGTTTCAGCATTCGTGCGAAACGACTCGCCTTCACTCCCATCGACGTGCGGTCAGTCGCCCTGGCCCGTCCCGAACTGCCGGTCGCCGGCGTCGCCCAGGCCCGGGAGGATGTAGCCGCGCTCGTTGAGCTGCCGGTCCACCGCCGCGCAGTGGATCTCCACGTCGGCGTGCGCCTCGGTGACGGCACGAACCCCCTCCGGCGCCGCGATCAGGTTCACCAGCTTGATGCGCACCGCGCCCCAGCGCTTGAGCACCTCGATGGCGGCCGTCGCGGAGCCGCCGGTTGCCAGCATCGGGTCCAGGATCAGGCACAGGTCCACCGTGGCCGAGTCGGGGAGCTTGTTGTAGTACTCCACGGGCCGCAGCGTCCGTTCGTCGCGGAAGAGGCCCAGATGCCAGACCTGGGCGGTGGGCATCAGCTCGAGCATCGCGTCGAGCATGCCGAGGCCGGCGCGCAGGATGGGCACCAGGCCGATCCGGTCGGCCAGCTCGGCACCCACCGTCTGTTCCATCGGCGTCACGACCGGCACCTGGCGGAGCCGCGCATCCGCCAGCGCCTCGTACCCCACCAGCCAGCTGATCTCCCGGACCAGCTCGCGAAACTTCTTGGGATCGGTGCGCTGGTCCCGCAGCAGAGCGAGCTTGTGCAGGATGGCGGGGTGATGCGACACGTGGACCGTGGGCGGGAGCCACCCGAGGTCGCCTGCGACTGGAGAGCCGGCGGATTCAGCCACGCGCATGCTCCTGGTGCGTCTCGCGGGAGTCGCCGGCGATCGTAGCATCCGGGCAGGCCGGCCGGGGGGACGTCGCGCCGACGATCCGCGGAGGTCGGCCGGGGGAACGTCG
>JAKAMV010000057.1 GCA_021812735.1 Chloroflexota bacterium
TCATGATCGGCGCTACGGCAACGCTCACGGCGCTGGCCGCCCAGCCGCACCTGCCGCTCCTGGCTGAGGCCGCGCGCCACACGGCCAGCTGGCAGGTGCGCAACGTGGGCACGGTCGGCGGCAACCTGTTCACCCCGCCGCCGGGGGGCGACGTGGCCACGGCGCTGCTCGCGCTCGACACGCAGGTCGAGGCGATCGGCCCGTCCGGTGTCCGCGTGCTGCCGCTCGGCGGGTTCTGGACGGGCTTCATGACCACCGCACTCGCCCCGGACGAGCTCGCGGTGCGGCTGGCGGTTCCGGTCACTGCCGACCGCCAGGCGTTCCTCAAGTTCGGCCGCAAGGCGGCGAACACGCCGGCGGTGGTGACCGTCGCCGCGCGGGTCGCCATGGAGGGCGATGTGGTCGCCGACGCGCGCGTGGCGCTCGGAGCCGTCGGTCCGCACCCGCTGCGATCGGCTGGTGCCGAGGCGGCCCTGCTCGGCCGCCCGCTGACCCACGCGGCCATCGCCGAGGCGGTCGCCGCGGCGATGGAGGACGCCGAGCCCTTCTCGGATTCGGTCGCGTCGGCCTGGTATCGGCGGCGGATGGTGGGCGTGATGGTGGAACGGGCCTTGGCGCAGCTCGCGCAGCCCGAGGAGAGGGGTGCGTAGCGTGGCGTCAGTCGTCGTCGAATTCGAGCTTGGGGGCCGGCCCGTGGAGGTGCTGGTTCGTCCGCTGACGACCCTCCAGCAGGTCCTCCGCACGCAGCTCGGCCGCACGTCGGTGAAGGACGGCTGCCGACAGGGCGGCTGCGGCTCGTGCACGGTGCTGCTGGACGGCGAGCCCGTCCCGTCCTGTCTGCTCCCGGTCCAGGACGTGGCCGGCCGGAGCGTGACCACCCTTGAGGACCTCACGCCCGCCGAGGGGCTAACGCCCGTTCAGCGGGCGTTCCTCGACGCCAACGGCACCCAGTGCGGCTACTGCACGCCGGGCATGGAGATGGTCACCGAGGCGTTGCTCGAGCGGAACCCGTCGCCCACCCGCGAGGAGGTCATGGACGCGCTGTCGGGCAACGTCTGCCGGTGCACGGGCTACGCGCCGATCCTCGCAGCCGTCGAGGCTGCAGCCGTCGTGTCCCGCGAGGAGGCCACCCGATGAGCGCCGGCCTCAATGTCGTCGGCGAATCGCTCCAGCGATACGACGGCGCCGGACACGTCTCCGGCCAGACGAAGTACACGGCGGACCTGACCTTCCCGGGCATGCTGCACCTCAAGGTGGTCCGCAGCCCGCTGCCCCACGCACGCGTGCGGGGGGTGGACCTGTCCGAGGCGGAGCGCGTGCCGGGCTTCGTCCGCGCCCTCACCCACGCCGACGTGCCGCACAACGTCTACACGATCCTGGGGCTCATCGGCGTGGAGCCCGAGGAGGAGTTCGTGCTCGCCGAGGACCGGGTCCGCTACGTCGGCGAGCCGATCGTGGCGATCCTCGCCGAGACCGAGGCCGCAGCCAACGAGGCGGTCGCCCGGGTCGGCATGGACCTCGAGGAACTGCCCGCCGTGTTCGACATGGACGAGGCGCTGCGGCCCGACGCCCCGGTGGTGACCCACTGGGGCAACAACACGTTCATGTTCGAGGGCCACAACTGCCGGCGCGTCCGCTTCGGCGACGTCGAGGCCGGCTTCGCGCAGGCGGACCACATCGTGGAGGGCGAGTACCGCACCTCGCCGATCGAGCAGGCGCCCCTCGAGACCACCGGTGCCATCGCGGTCCCCGAGCCCAACGGCCGGTACACGGTCTACACCAACACGCAGGCGCTGTACTTCAGCCTGGACAACACCTCGATCATCCTGCAGGTGCAGCCGAACCGGCTGCGCTTCGTGGGCGGCACCGTCGGCGGTGGGTTCGGCGGCAAGGTGGACGTCATCGTCGAGCCGCTCGCGACCCTCGGCGCGATGAGGACCGGTCGGCCCGTGCGCTACGTGTTCACCCGTCAGGAGGAGATGCAGGTCAGCTCCACGCGCAGCCCGTGGACGATCCGGATCAAGGACGGGGTGCTGGCCGACGGCACCGTCGTCGCACGCCAGGTGACGAGCCTCGCCGACTGCGGCGCCTACAGCCGCCAGACGCCCTACGCGCTGACCAAGCACGCGGCGAACGCCGCCGGGCCCTACCGCATCCCGAACGTGTCGATCGATGCCTACTGCGTCTACACCAACCGGACCCCCACCTCGGCGATGCGCGGGTTCGGCGTCACGATGGGCTCGTTCGCGGTCGAGGTCCAGATGGACAAGATCGCCGAGGTCTGCGGCCTGGACCCCTGGACAGTTCGCTTCCGGAATGCCCACCACAACGGCGACGTCAAGCCGCACCGCAAGGCCGTCGCGGACTGCACCCTCATCGAGACGATGCAGGCGGCCGCCGGGCTTGTCGGGCGCGAGCTGCCGCCCGACCTCATGGCGATGTCCTCGGCCCCGCGCGCCGAGCAGGAAGGGGGCCGCTGACATGGCGAAGCTGCGTGGGACCGGCATGGCCGCGGTCAACTACCCGACTGGGATGAACCTAGGCGGTGACCCGTCCCAGGCGCTGATCCACGCCACCACGAGCGGCTCGTTCAACGTGGTGCTCGCTGCCGCGGACTTGGGACAGGGGCTGCGCACCGTGATGGCCCAGATCGCCGCGGAGACGCTCGGCGTCCCCTATGACCAGATCGTCATCCAGACCGCCGACACCGACACCGGGCCGCACGATATGGGCACCTTCGCCAGCCGCGCCACGCACCGGGTGGGCAACGCGGTAAAAGCGGCGGCCATCGAGGCGCGCGACGCCGTGCTCCAGCTCGCGTCCGAGGAGCTCGAGGTGTCGGCTGACGACCTCGTCCTCGACGGGCGGGGCGGCGTCTATGTGTCCGGCTCGCCCCAGAAGCGGCGCGACATCGCGGACCTCGCGTCACGAGCCCAGTTCCAGTACGGCCGCACGATCTCCGGACGCGGCGCGTACATGAAACCCAAGAGCGGCGTGGACCCGGAGACCGGGGCCATGGACCCCGACTCCACCCAGGCCTACGCCTGCACGGTGGCCGAGGTGGAGGTGGACACCGAGACGGGCGAGGTGGCGGTGCTGAGCATCCGAAGCGCCTACGAGGTGGGCCGGCAGGTCAACCCAGCGCTGGTGAAGGGCCAGATCACGGGCGGTGCATGGATGGGCATGAGCCACGCGCTCTACGAGACCACGGAGCCGTACTACCCGAGCCGCGACCACAGCCCCAAGGACTTCGCCGGGTACCTGATGCCGGGCATGCCGGAGCTGCCGCTCATCGAATCGGTGGTGCTCGAGGTCCCTTCGGCCAACGGGCCGTACGGCGTCAAGGGCGTCGGCGAGATGACTGCCAACGCGCCGATCCCGGCCATCGTCAACGCCATCTACCACGCGTGCGGGGTGAGGGTGGACACCCTGCCGGTCACGCCGGAGGCGATCCTGCGCGGGCTCGATGCCCGGGCCGCCGCCGGGGAGGGAGCCGCATGAGCCAGATCACCACCTGGGACGAGTTCCCGACGGTCGAGTACGTCAAGGGCGTCCACCGCCAGGCCGTCTCCGGCGAGAAGGTGATGCTGACCCGCATCGTCTACCGCGGCGGCGTGGTGGTCCCGGAGCACAGCCACGAAGCCGAGCAGATCATGCTGGTCGCGTCGGGACGCCTGTGGGCCAGGGTGGCGGGCGAGGAGAGGGAGGTGGGGCCGGGCTCGCTCCTGGTCATCCCCTCCAACTGGATCCACGCCTTCCGTCAGCTGGGCGACGAGGACGTTGTGTTCTACGAGGCGTTCGCGCCCATTCGGCTCGAGTATCTGGTCGGCTTCAAGGGTCCGGACCCGTCGCTGGGCATGATGCACCGGGCGTTCGACGAGTCGGGCGACTCGGATCGCAAGGTGTAGCGGTGCCGCTTGACATCCGGCCGGCGGCAGGGTCGCGCTGGGACCTTGTGGCCCTGGGCGAGGTGATGCTCCGCCTGGACCCCGGCGAGGGGCGCATCTCGACGACGCGCGAGTTCAGCGCCTGGGAGGGCGGCGGCGAGTACAACGTCGCCCGCGGCCTGACCCGGTGCTTCGGGCTGCGGACGGCGCTCGTGAGCGCGCTGGCCGACAATCCCGTCGGGCGCCTGATCGAGGATCTCATCCGCCAGGGTGGCGTGGACGCGAGCCGCGTCCGCTGGGTCCAGTACGACGGCATCGGCAGGTCGGTGCGCAACGGGCTGAACTTCACGGAGCGCGGATTCGGCGTTCGCGCCGCGCTGGGCGTGTCCGATCGGGGTCACACGGCGGCATCGCAGATGCGGCCTGGCGAGGTGGACTGGGACGCGCTGTTCGGCGGCGATGGCGCTCGCTGGCTCCACACGGGCGGCATCTTCGCGGCGCTGTCTGAGACGACCGCCGCAGTGGCGCGCGAGGCGATGGAGGCCGCCCGCCGCCACGGCGTGGTCGTCTCGTACGACCTCAATTACCGACCGTCGCTGTGGGCCGGGATCGGCGGTCGCGAACGCGCCCGCGACGTCAATCGCGACCTCGTGGCCTTGGTGGACGTGCTGCTTGGCAACGAGGAGGACTTCACCGCGGCGCTCGGGTTCGACGTGCCCGGCTCGGACGCTGACCTCACGGCGCTGGACCCGGCGGGCTTCGGCCGGATGATCGGGGACGTGGTCGCCGCGTACCCCAACCTCGGGGTCGTGGCCACCACGCTCCGCGTCGCCCGGACGGCCACCCGGAACGACTGGGGGGCCGTCTGCTGGGCCGACGGCGTGCTGCACGAGGCCACGCGCCGGCCCGACCTCGAGGTCCTCGACCGCGTCGGCGGCGGCGATTCGTTCGCCTCGGGCCTCATCTTCGGGCTCCTCGACGGGCGCGGCCCAGCCGAGGCGGTGGAGTACGGAGCCGCCCACGGCGCGCTCGCGATGACCACGCCGGGCGACGCGTCGATGGCCGCACGAGCCGAGGTCGAGGCGGTCATCCGGGGCGCGAGCGCCCGCATCGCCCGCTGATCGGGAACCGCAGGAGAGGACGATGAGAGACGAGCTCATCCACGCCATCGCCGACATGGAGGAGGACGAGGCCGCGCGTCTGGCCGTCGCCTGGCTCGAGGCCGGCGCCGAGCCTGCCGCGGTCCTCGATGCCGCCAAGGACGCACTCGGGATCGTCGGGGCACGCTACGAGGCGGGCGAGTACTTCCTGCCCGAGCTCATCATCGCGGGCGACGTGATGAAGGGGATCGCCGCGCTGGTGAAGCCGCGGCTCGCCGAGGCGGCCCCGGTGGCGCCCCGCGGGCGGGTCGTGATCGGCACGGTCGCCGGCGACATCCACGATATCGGCAAGGACATCGTCACGTTCATGCTCGAGGTGAACAACTTCGAGGTGGTGGACCTTGGCGTGGACGTGCCGGCGGAGGTGTTCGTGGAGCGGGTCCGCGAGGCGCGACCCGCGGTTGTGGGCCTGTCGGGGTTTCTCACGATCGCGTTCGACCAGATGCGCCTGACGGTCGAGGCGCTGGCCGAGGCCGGCCTCCGCAGCACGGTCAAGGTGATGATTGGGGGCGCGATCATGGACGAGGACGTCCGGGCCTACGTCGGTGCCGACGCGTACGGCGCGAACGCGCAGGCGGCCGTCCGGCTCGCCTCGGCTTGGGTCGCCTGAGCACGGAGGCACGGCAGATGCGCGAGTTCAACGACGACCCCGCGGCCGCCTACGCCGCCCGCCAGCAGCGCGTGCGCGACGCGGTGGCGCAGCGGACCCCGGACCGCGTCCCGGTGTTCGGGCCGTACCAGAAGTACGTCTACACCTACGGCGGCCTGACGATGCGCGAGGCGATGACCGACTACGCCGCCGCTCGGCGGGCGTGCCACGCCTTCGCCGATCGGTTCGCCCCGGACCTCGACTTCGGTCCGATCCTCGCTTACCCCGCCAAGCCCATGGAGACGCTGGGCTACCGAGCGTTCCGCTGGCCCGGCCACGGCCTGCCCGACGACGCGATGTACCAGTACGTCGAGGGCGAGTACATGACAGCGGCCGAGTACGACGACTTCATCGCCGACCCGTCCGACTTCATGTTCCGCACCTGGGCGCCACGCCAGTTCGCCGCCCTGGAGGGATTCGGGCGGCCCGCGCCCTGGAGGCGCTTCATGTGGAGCGGCTGGATGAGCCTCGGCGCGCTGGCCGCCCCGGAGGCCCGCCGCTCGCTCGAGGCCGCGATCCAGGCCGGCGAGGAGGTCAACGACTGGTTCGCGTCGATTGGCCAGTACACGGAGGAGGCGCGCGCCAAGGGCTACCCGCTCGCGTACGCGGGCTTCGACTGGGCGCCGTTCGACATCCTCGGCGACACGCTGCGCGGCACCGCCAACATCCTCGCCGACATGCGCCGCCGGCCCGCCAAGCTCCACGACGCGCTCAAGGTGGCGACTCGGATCTTCGTCGAGTACGCGGCCCCGGCAGCCTCGGCCGAGCTGCCCATCGTTTGGATCTGGATCCACAAGGCCACCCGGGAGTTCATGTCCGACGCCCAGTTCCGGGAGTTCTACTGGCCGTACCTGCGCGAGGGCCTGCTCGCCCTGGTGGGACTCGGCATCATCCCGCTCGTGTACTGGGAGGCGGACTTCGAGAGTCGCCTCGAGGCCATTGCGGACGTGCCCTCCGGGACGATGATCTACCACCTCGCGGGCACGCGCCCCGAGGCGGCGCGCGACGCGCTGGCGGGCAGGGTCTGCCTGATGGGCAGCGTGCCCAACATCCAGCTCCTCGCCGCCACGCCGGACGAGGTGGCGGCCACGACGCGTCGGCTGATCGACCTGCTCGGGCGCGACGGCGGCTACATCGTGGACACGTCGGTGATGCTCGACGAGGCGAAGCCCGAAAACCTCGCCGCGATGATCGAGACCGCAAAGACGTACGGCGTGAGCCGCTGAGCCGGCGGCACCACGGGGCGGGGTGCCTCAGCGCTCTCCGCCCGGCGTCACGCGGCGCCACGTCGCGTTGCGCCGAGCGGGCACGAGCGGGCTTCCCAGCCCCTACCCCATAAGCTCCGCGGGGAAGGCGGCCCCGGGGTCCGCGCCCGCGGGATCATGGCGGGCCGCCATCCGGGCCGGCACGAGCGACGCGGCAGCGATCCCGGCGACGACGAGTCCGAAGCCCGCGAGGTCGGCCGGCCCGAGCTGCTCGCCGAGGATCAGCGCGCCCGCCACCAGGCCGACGAGGGGCGTCGCGAGGAAGCCCATCGCGGAGCTCAAGGGGCCGAGCGAGCGCGTGATGGACTGGCTCGCCCAGTAGGCGAACGCCGTGGCGAGCGGTCCGCTGTAGAGCAGCGCGAAGACGGCGCCCGGCTGCCAGTCCACCTTCGCCCCGGGCTCGAACAGCAGTGCCGCCGCGCCCACCACGACCGTGGCGAGCAGCAGCATCCAGGGCTGGAGCTCGAGCGGCGTCGCGTGCCACGTGTGCCGTCGGATGTGGATGGTGACGCCGGCCCACATGACGCCATACGAGACGAGCGCAAGCGTGCCTGCCAGTTCAGCGGGGATGCCCCAGTCGATCACGGTGGGATTGACCAGGATGGCGACACCGGCGACGCCGAGCACGATGCCGAGGACCTCGCTGCGGCGCGGCACCACCCGGAACAGCAGCCACATCAGAAGCGATACCCACAGCGGCATGGCGTAGGCGAGCACCGACGACCGGCCCGCGGGAACGGCCTGCAGGGCGAAGTTCATGATCAGAATGCTGACCGCCATCTGGACCAGCCCCACGGAGAGGACGATCGGGATGTCGGCGCGCGGGGGCCGGCGCAACTGCCGTCGCGGCGCGAGGATGGCGACCATCGTGAGCAGGCCCGTGACGAGCCGCAGCGCGCCGTAGGTGAGCGGCGGGAAGTACCGGAGCCCCTCCTTGACCACCACCCAGTGGACGCCCCAGACGAGCGACAGGAGGGCCAGCAGCACGAGCGCGGCCGGCCGGCTGTGGACGGCGGGGACGGGGCGGCGCGGGGTCTTGGCGGCGGGCCGCGCGGCTGGGTCAGTCACCCGGAGAGCGTACCGCGGATGACCGCAGCAATCGATTACCTCTAGGACGCGAGCACCGGCGGGCGTCTCCCCGGGGCTACCGGGCCCGGCCGGCGACCAGCCGCATGGCGCCCCGCCCCGCGGCGTAGCCCACGACCGTGGGAGCGCCGAAGAAGCCCGCGGCGACGACCGCCGAGAACCAGTCGAGCGGCACGGGGTTGCCGCCCATCTCGGAGAGCACCAGGATGGCCGTCATCCCAACCGCCATGCCGACCAGCGACACCAGGAGCCCGGTCCAGCCTCGGGTGGCGATGCCAGCGATCAGGCCCCCGAGGACCAGGACGAGCGGCGACACGAAGATCACGGTGGCCGCGCAGGAGCCGCTGAAGTCGGTGTGGCCCACGCAGCCGAGGTTGGCGCCGCCGAACACCGACGTCGGGCAGGCGACGGCCACGACCAGGAACGCGATGAGGTCACGGACCGGGCTGGGGAGCGGCATCTTCATACGGGGGACACCTCCATCGCGGCAGGATAGCGTCTCGACGGCGACGTGATCGGGCCGGCGCGGCTATTCCTCACCGCTCCTGGGAATGCGACCCGGCCCGAGGCGTTCCGCCAGGCGCGAGCGCGTCCTCGGCGCAACCCCGCTCGGGACCGGTCAGCCGCGGTCGGGCTACCCCTGCCCGGTCCTCGCGCACTTCGCGCCGGGCTGCCAGCCCTGGCCCGGCGACCGCGACCGCGGCCGGTGGCGACCCCAACCGGCGAGGGGTGCGAAACTGGCGGCCGGCCTCCGCCCCCGCCCCGTCCCAGCCCGCAGGGAACCGTGTCCCGCAGCGTCCGTCTCCGACCCTGGCAGCATGCCGCCCTGGCGCGCTTCGCCGCCGCCGAGCACCCCGACTTCCTGGCCGTCGCCACGCCCGGCGCCGGCAAGACGACGTTCGCGCTGGCGGCCCTCCGGACATCGCTCGCCAAGCGGCCGGGCCGGGTTGTCGTGGTGGCGCCGACCGCGCACCTCAAGGTCCAGTGGGCGAGTGCCGCCGCGGGGCTCGGCCTGCACCTGGACCCGGCCTGGTCGCCCGCCGACGGGCCGATGCCGCCCGACATGCACGGCATCGTCACGAGCTACCAGCAGGTGGCGCTGGCCGCTGACGCGATCCGGGCGCAGGCCGCGGGCGCCCACGTCGTCCTCGACGAGGTCCACCACGCGGGCGAGGAGCAGGCGTGGGGCGACGCGCTGCGGCACGCGTTCGCCACCACGCACCGGCGGATCTCGCTCTCGGGCACGCCGTTCCGCTCGGACACGCGGGCCATCCCGTTCGTGCGCTACGTGGCCGACGAGGCCGTCCCCGATTTCGAGTACGGCTACGGCGACGCCCTGCGCGACGGCCGCGTGGTGCGTCCGGTGTACTTCCCGCGGACCGGCGGCGAGATGGAGTGGAGCGCGCCCGACGGCGTCGTCCACCAGGCGACGTTCGACGACCCGCTCGCCAGCCAGCTGGCGAACCAGCGGCTGCGGACGGCGCTCTCGATCGAGGGCGACTGGCTGCCGTCGGTTCTGCGCGAGGCTGTCGCCCGGCTAGAGATGGTGCGGCGGCACCAATCGGACGCGGGCGGCCTCGTCATCGCCATGGACCAGGACCATGCCCGGGGGATCGCGCAGCTGCTGCGCCAGGAGATCGGCGCGCCGGCCACGGTGGTCACCTCGGACGATCCGGACGCGTCCGAGAAGATCGCCGCGTTCGCCGTGGGCAGGGACCCCTGGCTGGTGGCCGTGCGGATGGTGAGCGAGGGCGTGGACATCCCGCGCCTGCGGGTGGGCGTCTACGCGACCACCGTGACCACGGACCTGTTCTTCCGCCAGGCCGTGGGCCGGTTCGTGCGCTGGGTGCCCGGCGTGCGCGACCAGCGCGCCTGGCTGTTCATCCCCGACGATCCCCGGCTCCGGATCCGGGCGGCGGAGATCGCGGAGCAGCGTCGGCACTCGCTGCGACGGACGGCTCGCCCCGGCGAGGAGGACGATCCGGAGGCGCAGCGCCGGGCCAAGGCGGCCGAGCTGGCGGCGGGCGAGCAGCTCTCGCTGTTCGCGGCCCTGTCCGCGGTGGCCGTGGGCGACGCGTCCACGGGCGAGGCGTGGAGCGAGCCGCTCCCGGGCGACTGGGAGTCGGGCGAGGACCCGACGATCGAGCTGGAGCTCGGGCCGCCCCCGCCCCTTGTCGCGCCGCCGGCCGGCCTGCCGATGGACGGGGCGACGCGCCGCGCCGTGAAGGACCGGCTTCGCCTGGCCAACGCCGAGGCGGCCAAGGACATCGCGCGCTGGTCGGGGCTGACGTACGCGGCGGTCAACCTGGAGCTGAACCGCAACGCCGGCATCCGTCGCGTGACCGAGGCCACCGAGGCCGAGCTGGTGGGGCGTCTCCAGGCGGCGCGCCGCTGGCAGTGGCGGCTGGGGAAGTAGCACCCCGCCCCGGGACATGACGAGGCCCCCCCGTTGCCGGAGGGGCCTCGCTTCGCGTCAGGACGAACCGACAGGGGTCACTCCGTCGCCGCGGGGTCCTTGCCTCGGATGAGGAGCGTGAGGACACCGTAGACGAGGAAGGCCACGACCAGACCGACGACCCAGCTGTAGTCGGCGAAGGGGAACGGGCTCTTCAGGATCGGGATGATGCCCCCCGGCGGGAAGGGGCCGTCCTGGCCGGTCGGCGTGTACGAGCCGCCGATCGCGAACAGGATTCCCAGGAGGAGCGCCACGACCGCGATCCAGTTCCAGCCGCCCGCGTAGCGGTAGCGGCCGTCGCGCCGATACAGGTCGGCGAGGTGGAGGCGGGTCCGCCGGACCCACCAGTAGTCGGCGATCAGGACGCCCGCGATGGCGCCGGTGGCGCCACCGTAGGTGCCGAGCCACGTGAAGATGTACGCGTGCGGGTCGCTGTACAGGTTCCACGGCTGGATCAGGATGCCGATCACGCCGGTGATCAGGCCGCCGGTGCGGAAGCTGATGTACTTGGGCAGGACGTTGGAGAAGTCGTAGGACGGGCTGACGACGTTCGCGGCGACGTTCGCGGACAGGGTCGCGACGGCGAGCGTGAACACCGCCAGGATCACGATGATCGGGTTGTTGAAGTTCCCGGCCAGCGCGACCGGGTCCCAGATCGCCTTGCCGTACACGACCTGGCTGGCCGAGGTCGTCAGGACCGCGATCAGCGGGAACGCGGTCATCGTCGTCGGCAGGCCGAGGGTCTGGCCGAGGGCCTGGTCACGCTGGCTGCGGCCGAACCGGGTGAAGTCCGGCATGTTGAGCGAGAGCGTGGACCAGAACGCGATCATGCCCATGAGCGACGGCCAGAAGACCGGCCAGAACTTGTCGCCCCAGCCGAGCGTGCCGGGGTCGTTGACGATCGGGCCCAGGCCTCCGGCCTGGATCGCCATCCAGATGAGGAGGAACAGCGCCACCACGATGACGAACGGGGCGGCCCAGTTCTCGAAGTGGCGGATGAAGTTCATGCCCCGCAGGACGATGAAGATGTTGATGCCCCAGAAGATCAGGAACGACAGCCACATCGTCCACGGCTGCGCGGCGAAGGTGCCTGTGCCGATGGAGAGCGAGGCGGCCTTGGTCCAGCCGTCGCCCAGCAGCGAGCCCATGAGCACGAAGATCGCGCCGCCGCCGATCCAGGTCTGGATGCCGAACCAGCCGAAGTCGACGCCGGCCCGGATGAGCGCCGGCAGGTTGGCGCCGAAAACGCCGAACGACGCGCGGGCGAACACCGGGAACGGGATGCCGTACTTGGTCCCGGCGTGGCTGTTGGCCAGCATCGGGATCAGCACGATGACGTTGGCCAGCATGATGGTGATGATCGCCTGGTACCACGCCATCCCCAGGGCGACGAGGCCGGCGGCCAGCGTCCACGTGGCGACGTTGTGGGCCATGCCCACCCACAGGGCCAGGTAGTTGTACGTCGTCCAGACGCGCTTGCCGATCGGGACCGGCGCCAAGTCCTCGTTGTGGAGTCGCGAGACGCCAAGGGCCGCGTCGGCCTCCTGGCTCAGCTCGACACGACCGTCCGCCAGGACAGTCTGCTCCAACGACGCTGCTGTCATAGAGCCTCCCTCCGGGTGTGACCGATGCCTCGCACCTACGACGGGCGACACCCCGTGCCTCTTCCGACCCAGCGCCCCCCTGCCCGCGCCCTCCTCGCGAGCGGCACTGGGACCGGGCGCGCGGGACGCGCCCCGGGGTCAGGCGTCGGGCCCCCGAAGGCCGGCAGGGTGCGGATTCGCGTGGTTCGCCAGGCAGGGACCGGACGGGCGCCTCCGCTCGACGGAGCGTCGAGACGGATCGGAGGCTCGGCGGCCAGTGTCTGGTGCACCCTCACCCTCGCGCGATCGCGGACCGCGACGGCTGGACGTCGCAAGTCGGCCCTGTGACCCGGCCGAGCAGCCGGGGCTGGACCTTGGCACGGGATTGTGCGCTGCTGCTGCATGGATTTCTCGGCGTTCCCGCACGGCGCGTCTCGCGGCGCCGGGGCCGTGCGGCCGGGTGGCGGGACGGGTCCTCGCCGATGGCGCGCCAGACCCGTCCGCACCTCCCTGGCTAGGCGGACGCGGGCACGGGGGCGTAGCCCTCGGCCTCCTCCTCGTGCCCGCCGTGGTAGTCGCTGCCGCTCGGGCGCCGGATGTCGCCCTGGGCCACGATCCGGTCGCGGCGCAGGCCGCGGAAGTCGTCGAGGCTGGTCCAGCCCCGGTCGGCGTGCCGATCGAGGAAGGCGGCCATGCCCTCGGTCAGGTCCCGGATCACGTTGGGCCCGATCGCGTGGTCGAGCATCGCGGCCGTGGCCACCTGGACGGTCCCGCAGCCGAGCAGGAAGTAGTCCAGCGCCTGCGCCCAGCCGGAGATGCCCCCGATGCCGGAGAACTCGCGGTCCGGGAAGGCTTTCGTCATCTCGGCCATCTTGGCCAGCGACAGCGGCAGGATGGCAGGCCCGCCCAGGCCGCCGGCGGAGACGTAGCCGTCAACGTTGATCTCGAACTCGAGCGAGTCGGGGTCCACCAGCGGCAGGGCCGGGAACGTGTTGGACGACACGATCGCGCTCGCGCCGCCGAGGAAGGTGGCCTCCGCCTCCTCGGCGATGTTCGCCGTGGCCGGGGTGAGCTTGACCCAGACCGGGACCTTCGCCACCTGCCGCACGGCCATGGTGGAGGTGGAGCACAGGACCGGGTCCTTGCCCACGTTGGAGCCCATGTCAACCCGGTCCATGTGCGGGCAGCTGAAGTTGAGCTCGATCGCGTCGGCGCCAGCCTCCTGGACGCCACGCGCCAGCGTCTGCCAGTGCTCGAACTCCTTGTCATCCCCGGAGCCGGCCATGATTGAGGCCACCAGCACGCGGTCCGGCCAGTTGCGCTTGAGCCGCTCGATGCGCGGCATCCACCAGTCGAGCGACTTGTCGCTGATCAGCTCCCAGTTCCACGACGCCATCAGCGCGGCTTCGGGGCGCTTGGCCATCGACGTCCGCCCGGTGGCCGGATCGGTCCGGAGGAACTTGGTCCGGGGCCCGGCGACGTTCACCACGGGGTGCAGGCCGATCGTCTTGGTGACGACGCCACCCCAGCCGGCCTCAAAGGCCCGCTCGATGTTGCTCTCGGATTCCGTCGGGGGCGCCGAGGCAAGCAGGAATGGGTTGACGAAGGGAATCCCCGTGAAGCGCGTGGACAGATCGGCCACTGGGCTCGCTCCTGAACGTGCCGCCAGTCGGTCGCGGCAACGGAAGGCGAGATGGTGGTATGCCGACTGGCCTTGTGAGTAGGGCCAGTTGTCACAACGTGCCCTGTGTCGCGGAGTGCGAGCCGGCAAGCGCTCGCGGGCCGCTGGCTGCGGGTGCAGGTCCTCCCGGCCGGCGCCCCCGGCCGTCGCGCCCCGCTCGGTACACTCGGCTCGCAGGCCCGCCACGGGACCGCAACCAGGAGGGAGCGCGCCATGGAGCACCGCAGGCTTGGCAAGACCGGCCGTGCCGTCTCGGTCGTGGGCTTCGGGGCGTGGGCCATCGGCGGCGACTGGGGGGCGGTGGAGGACGCGACCGCGCTCCGGGCGCTCCACGCGGCCGCCGACGCCGGCGTTGACCTGATCGACACGGCCGATGTCTACGGCGACGGGCGGAGCGAGCGGCTGATCGGCCGGTTCTTGCGCGAGCGACCGGGCGAGACGTTCTTCGTGGCCACCAAGATGGGCCGCCGCGTTCCGCAGCTGCCCGAGAGCTACAACCCGGACGCGTTCCGGGCCTGGAACGACCGCAGCCGCGAGAACCTGGGCGTGGACACGCTGGACCTGGTCCAGCTGCACTGCCCGCCGACGCAGGTCTACTACACGCCTGAGGTCTTCGCCGCCCTCGACGAGATGGCGGCGGAGGGGCGGATCCGCAACTACGGCTTGAGCGTGGAGAAGGTGGAGGAGGGCCTCAAGGCGCTGGAGTTCCCGGGCGTGGCCACGGTCCAGATCATCTTCAACATGCTCCGCCAGCGGCCCGCCGAGCGGTTCCTGGGCGAGGCCGCCCGCCGCGACGTGGGCGTGCTCACCCGGGTGCCCCTCGCGTCCGGCCTGCTCACCGGCAGGCTCCGGCCCGACACCGTCTTCGAGGCGACAGACCATCGTGCCTACAACCGGCAGGGCGCCGTGTTCGACGTGGGCGAGACGTTCGCCGGCGTGGACTACACGACCGGCCTGGAGGTGGTCGAGGCGCTGCGCGAGCTGGTCCCGGACGGCGTCACGCTGGCCCAGGTCGCGCTGCGCTGGATCCTCATGCACGAGGGTGTGACCGCGGCGATCCCGGGCGCCAAGTCGCCGGAGCAGGCCATCGCGAACGCCGCCGCCGCGGGCCTGGCGCCGCTGCCGCCGGAGACGATGGCGCGGGTGGCGGAGCTCTATGACGCCAGGGTTCGCCCGCTGGTCCACCAGCGCTGGTAGGGCGCCGGCCAGACCTCGCCGGCCGCCCGGCGCCGCTAGCGGTGGCTGTTCCTCACCGACGAGGTCAGCTTGGACCCGTCCATCGTGACGGCCACGCAGGCCACGTCGCGCGTGCCGGCGTCCCAGGCCACCTGCGTGGGGATCACCGGCAGGATGTCCAGCTGCGACGAGGCGAAGTCGCTGCCGACGTAGGCCCTGAACAGGGGCGGGCACCGCTGGCCCGCCGTGCTCGCCAGCGCGGTCTCGCCCGGGTAGGTGGCGGCGTCGGCGGCCGCGTACGTCCCGACCACCTCGGCGTCGTGCGGGGCGTCGCACGCGACGGGCGTCGGCGTCTTGGCCACCAGGTCCGTGCCGGGGGTGAGGCCCGACAGGCACGTGCCCACCGCGTACGACACGCTGGCGCTGCCCATCGTCGTGAGCGCCGACCCCACCGCCGCCCATGCCACGCCGGCGGCCACCAGCACGGCGATCATGACCAGCGCCCGGACCGGGACCCGCAGGGGCGTGCGCGCGACGATCGCGTTCAGCGCCGTGGCGACCGCACCCAGCGCGACCCCGACCAGGCCGCCGATGACGAGCGCCAGCGGCAGGACGATCAGGGCACGCGACCAGAGGGGCACCGGGGCCTCCAGCGGGACGTCCCAGCCGTCGGCAATCGCCCGCAGCCCGGTCCACGCCCCGGTCACGCGCAGCAGGTGCGCCTGCCCGTCCGAGCCCGCGATCTCGTACACTCCGCCGCGGCCCGGCACCCGCTCGCCGTCCGCGACCACCCGGACGCCACCGATCGCGGTCCGCCGGACCAGGATCTGGGGCGCGTCGGAGTTGGGCAGGCGGTAGTCGAAGTCCACGGGCGCCTCTCTGGGGCATTGGAATGCTGCCTCGGAGGATACGGCCGGTCCTCTCCCGGGCGCCTGCCGGGGGCAGGTGGGGCAGGGTAGAGTGGTCTGATGAGCGTGACCTTCCGCGTGCCCGGCGCGGTCCTGACCGAGCGCGAGCACACCGTTCCCCTGGTCCACGGCGACCCGTCTCGCGGCACCATCACGGTGTTCACCCGCGAGGTGGCCGCGCCCGACGGCCTGGACCGCCCGTACCTGGTGTTCCTCCAGGGCGGCCCGGGCATGGAGGCCACCCGGCCGACCAGCCCGCTGTCCGGCTGGATGGCACGCGCCGTGGCCGACTTCCGGGTCCTGCTGCTGGACCAGCGGGGCACGGGGCGCTCCACGCCGGTTGGCCCGACGCTGCCGGGCGCCTCGGCGGCGGACCAGGCGGAGTACCTCACGCACTTCCGCGCTGACTCGATCGTGCGCGACCTGGAGCTGATCCGCGCGGAGCTGGGCGTGGGGCGCTGGAGCCTGCTGGGGCAGAGCTTCGGCGGGTTCACGTCATTGACCTATCTCTCGATCGCTCCGGAGGGGCTGCGCGAGGCCCTGATCACCGGCGGGCTCGCGCCGATCACCAACCGGCCGGCGGACGACGTCTACCGCGCAACGTGGATCCGCGTCCGCGAGGCGAACGAGCGCTTCCACGCGCGCTATCCGGGCGACCGGGACCGGCTGGCGAGCATCCTCGAGCATCTCGACGCGGAGGACGTCCGGCTGCCCAACGGCGATCGCCTCACGTCCCGTCGGTTCCGCCAGCTGGGGATGTGGCTGGGCGACAGCGCGGGGTTCGAGAAGCTGCACCACGTGCTCGAGCTGCCGTTCGGGTCGCTCGCCTTCCTTCGCGACGTGCAGGACGCGCCCGGCTGGGAGCGCAATCCCATCTACGCCACACTCCACGAGAGTTCCTATGCCGACGGCGGCCCGACGCGCTGGTCGGCGCACCGGCTGGCCCCGGAGGACGCGGTCTCGGGCGACCTGCTGGGCGCCGAGCACGTCTTCCCCTGGATGTGGGAGGACTACAGCGGGCTGCGCCCCCACCGCGAGGCGGCCGAGCTGCTGGCCCAGCACCCGTGGCCGCGTCTCTACGACGCCGACCGCCTGGCACGCAACGAGGTGCCGGTGGCCGCCACGATCTACGCGGACGACGTCTACGTGGAGCGGACGTTCGCCGAGGAGACAGCGCGAGGCGTCCGGGGTCTCCGGCCCTGGGTCACCAACGAGTACGCGCACAACGGCCTGCGAGCGGACGGCGAGCGCGTCCTGGGCCGGCTGCTGGACCTGGCGCGCGGCCGATGAGCGGTCGGGTCGGCGCCCCCGACGCCCATGGCGCCATGCCGGGAATCGACCGGCGCGACGTCGTGCTGCTGTTCGGGACGCGTGTCCTGCGGATGTTCGGCTACGGCTTCCTCGCGGTCGTCCTGGTCCTCTACCTCCACGCGATCGGGCTGTCCGGCGCCGAAGTGGGGCTCCTGCTCGCCCTCACGCTGCTCGGCGACGCCGCCGTGTCGCTGTGGCTGACCACGCACGCGGACCGGATCGGTCGGCGCCGCGTCCTGGTCGCCGGGGCGGTCCTCATGCTGGGCGCGGGCGTGGCGTTTGTCGCCACCTCGCTCCTGCCCGTGCTGATCGTCGCCGCGACGCTGGGGGTGATCAGCCCGTCGGGCAACGAGGTCGGGCCGTTCCTCGCGGTGGAGCAGGCGTCGCTCTCGCAGCTGGTGGCGGACCGGAAGCGGACCGGGCTGTTCGCCTGGTACCAGCTCGCGGGTTCGTTCGCAACCGCGGCCGGGACGCTCGCCGGCGGGGCCGTTGCGCAAGTCGCCATGGCCGGCGGGGCGCAGCCGGCCGACGCGTACCGCGTGGTCATCGTCGGGTACGCGCTGGTGGGCGTCGTGCTCGCCGGGCTGTTCCTGCTGGTGTCGCCCCGCGTGGAGGTGCCGACGGCCGAGGTCCACGACGAGACCGTGCGCGGTCGGCTTGGCCTCCACCGCTCCAGGGGCGTGGTGCTCCGGCTGTCCACGCTGTTCGCGCTCGACGCGTTCGCCGGCGGCTTCGCGATCCAGAGCTTCATCGCGTTCTGGTTCAACCAGCGCTACGGCGTGGACCCGGCGGCGCTCGGCGCCGTGCTCGCGGGGGCGAACATCCTCGCCGGCTTCTCCGCGCTGGCGGCGGGTCGGCTGGCCAACCGCTTCGGCCTCGTGAACACCATGGTGTTCACCCACCTCCCGTCGAACGTGCTGCTGGCGCTGGTGCCGTTCATGCCCACGCTGCCGCTCGCGATCCTCGTCCTGTTCGCGCGCTTCGCGATCAGCCAGATGGACGTGCCAACCCGCCAGAGCTACACCATGGCGATCGTGGCGCCCGACGAGCGCTCGGCCGCGGCCGGCGTCACCGGCATCGCGCGGTCCCTGGGCGTCGCCGCCGCGCCGCTGATCGCGGGACCGCTGTTCGCAACCGCGGCCCTCGCCTCAGCGCCGTTCGTCATCTCGGGCGGCCTCAAGATCGTCTACGACCTGTTGCTCTACCGCTCGTTCCGGCGCCTGCGCCCGCCCGAGGAGGCGACGGCCAGGTAGCGCGACCGATCAGGGGGTGGCGCGCGCCGGCACGAGGAGGTACCCGGTGACCGGGGCGGGCAGGCCCGCCGGCGCGATCGCCCCGGAGGTCGCGGAGGTCGCGGAGGTCGCGGCCGGAGCGGGCGAGCCCGACGGCGCGACCGAGCCCGACGCGGCCGGCGCCGGCGTGGGGACGGCGGACCCGGCGCCCGCCGACGGCGACGGAGAGGCGAACAGGTACTGGAACTCGGGCCCGTTGTGGCAGATCCAGCAGTTGTCGCCGCGGTTGGCCATGTCCGACGGCAGCGGCGCGTGCTTGGACGGATTGTGGCAGTCGGTGCACGCCTCGCCGGTCATGTGCTCCGGTCGGGCCGGCACCTGGCTCATGGAGGTCAGGTTGGGGTTCTCCTGATGGCAGATCAGGCACTGGCTCGCGTGGAGGCTGGAGTGCCCGGGAGCCGTCTTCACCAGGCCGGTCGGGTTGTGGCAGGCGGTGCAGTTGGTGAACCCCTGGAGCGGATGGCCGAGGTACGGGATCGGCTTCGTGCCGACCCCGCCCGTCGAAACCGTGTGGCAGGCCAGGCAGTCGGCGTTGGCCGGCATCGCGATGCCGATCGCCGAGAGCGCCATGGCAGAGCTCGGTTGCGGCGAGCCGCTGGGACGGGCGCCGCCCCCGCCCGTGCCCGGTGCGGTGGCCGCGCCCGTGCGGAGCATGTCCGGCAGCGCGACCGTGGCCACGAACCCTCCGGCCACGAGGATCGCAACCAGCAGCGCGAGAAACGCGAGCGGGAAGGCGATCTGCTCGGTTGCGCGCGGCAGGGAGCGCATCACGGGTCGCCTCACGGGACCGCCTCCGCGGCGCCTGCGGGCTCGCCGCCCGACCCGGCCGCTGCCGGGGCCGCGACCGCGCCGCCCTCGTCCCCGTGCGCTTCCTCGTCATGGTGGTGGTCCTTGAGCCACGGCCACGGCCAGAACAGATGGACGTCGCCCTCGCCCATCGGCAGGTACCGCTCGCACAGGGAGTAGGCCATCGCCATGAACGAGGCGGCCCCGACCAGGATCCCGATCTCGACCAGCGACGGCGTGTACGCGACGTACGGGTGGGACACGGTGCCGGCCATCGTTGTGCGGGGCACGAACTCGCCGGCCACGACGAACAGCGACCGGTCCACGAAGATGCCGAGCAGCGCCAGCCCGGCGGCAAGGCCGGTGAAGCCGACGGTCCGCAGGCGCGGCAGGGCGAGGATGGCGAGCGGTGCCACGAGGCCGGCCGCAACCCGGAGACCCCAGAAGGCGGGCGCCAGCGGCCCGGCGACCAGCGCCAGTGTGGAGGGCCGGAAGCCTGCGACGTCGCTGGTCAGGCCGTCCGCGATCTGGCGGGTCAGCAGGGCGGCGACCACCAGCAGGCCGCCCGCCAGCAGCAGGCGCACCGACCCGAGCGCCACGCCGGACCGACCCCAGTCGGCGAGGCGGTAGCGACTGACCGCCCAGAACACGATCCCCAGCAGCGAGACTCCGCCCACGAACGCCGAGGCGACCATCAGGATCGGCGTGAAGACGCCGGCCCAGAGCGGCTTGGCCGCGACCATGCCGAACACCGACCCGAGCGTGGTCGGCGCCGCCACGCCGATCATTGCGGCCCCGGTGCAGGCGTACTTGTGGATGACCGGGTGGTTCGTGAACAGCGTCCACACCTCAACGATGAGGACCACCAGGTACATGCCGTAGAAGACGCCCATCCACCACATGGGCGAGCTGGGCGAGATCACCAGCACGGCCCCGAAGACCATCCGGACGGGGTACTGGAGCTCAAGCGCGATGATCCCGAATGCCGTGGACAGCGAGAGGATCGCGAGGACCGCGTGGCGCTTCTCGAGGGGGAGGAAGCGCTCGATGCCGAACACCGTGCCCAGCGAGGACGCCAGGCACAGGCCGCTGGTCATGATGGCGAAGAAGACATACCCCACGATGAGCATGCCCCACTCGATCGACGGCGACGTGCCCATGACCTCCCAGCCGGGCGGCAGGGCGAGGATCGCGGTCACCGCGCCGATCGCGAGACCGGCCAGGAGCAGCGCATACCAGACCCGGGTGGCGAGGGACATGGTGCTGACTTCTCGCGCCAGCGCGGCGCGGATCGCGCGGGGGCTGGCGGGGAGGGCCAGCCTGCCGACGTGGAGCGTGCTGTCCACGACCTGCATCGCTCAGGACTCCTGGAGGGCGGGCCCGAGGTACAGCGCCCGGGGCTGCGTGCCGTACTCGGGGTGGAGGGGACGGGCCCCGGCGGCCAGCGCCGCCGTGCGGATGTCGTCGTTGGGATCGTTGGCGTTGCCGAAGCGCCGGGCGCCGACCGGGCAGATCTCCACGCAGGCGGGTTGCTGCCCCTTGCTGATCCGGTGGTAGCACCAGGTGCACTTGTCGGCGACGCCCGGCGTGCCCGCCGGCGTATCCTCGCCGGCCGGCGTGAGGTAGCGGGCGCCGTAGGGACACGCCACCACGCAGTAGCCGCAGCCGATGCACCTGCGGGCGTCCACCAGGACGATGCCGTCCTGGGTCGTGTAGGTGGCGCTGACCGGGCAGACCGAGGTGCACGGGCTGTCCGCGCACTGCATGCACAGCCGCGGCTCGAAGTAGGCGGACTTGACGGTCTTGCCATCCGCGCCCGGTGCTGTCGAGGTGGGCGGGAAGCCGTTGATGCCGGCGTCGGGCGAGTCCACGTAGACCGTGCCGTCGGTCATCGTCACGTGCCGCTCCACCCACGTCCGCGTGAACGCGGCGGACTCGGGCACGTGGTTCTCCTCCTTGCAGGCGACCACGCACAGGCCGCAGCCGATGCACTTGGACGTGTCCACCACGAACGTCCACGCCTTGGTGGCCGGGTCGTAGTTGGGAACCAGCGGCGAGGCCTGGTCCCCGGCGCTCGCGAACACCGGGAACAGCTGCCCGAGGACCGCGGCCCCCGCCACCCCGCCCGCCACCGCCAGGCCGAAGCCGAGGAAGGCGCGCCGGGACAGGGAGGCCTGCCGGATGGCCGGGGCGATGGCCTCGAGCGGGACGAGGACGGCGTCGGCCGGGGCCTCGCCCAGCGTCGCCGTGACACCCGCCGCGGCTGGCGGCGCGGGGGGCGCGGACG
>JAKAMV010000058.1 GCA_021812735.1 Chloroflexota bacterium
AGACGGCCCGGGAATCGGATGGCCCGCCGGCCGGTGCCGACGCGAGACGGCCCGCCGGGACCCCCCGGCGGGCCGCGAACTGTGCAGCGATGCGGAGGCTAGACCTCCTTGAACTCGCCCTCGACCGTCTCGTCGCCGGCGCCGGCGCCAGCCGGGCCAGAGCCAGCGGAGCCCGCACCAGCGCCATCGCCGCCACCCGCACCCTCGGCCGCCTGCGCAGCCTGGTAGGCGTTGGTGGACATCCGCTGGAGCACCTCGACGAGCGCGTCCATCGTGCGCTGCACGGCCTCGGCGTCGGAGCCCTTGAGCGCGTCCCGGACGGCCGTGACGCCGCCCTCCACCGCCGCGCGGTCCTCCGCCGGCACCTTGTCGCCCAGGTCCTTCAGCGAGCGCTCGGCCTGGAACGTGAGGGCCTCGGCCTGGTTGCGCAGCTCCACCTCCTCGCGCCGCTTCTTGTCCTCGTCGGCGTGCGACTCGGCGTCGCGCACCATCTTGTCCACGTCGTCCTTGGAGAGCATCGAGGACGCGGTGATCCGCACCTGCTGCTCCTTGCCGGTGGCGCGGTCCTTGGCCCGCACGTCGAGGATGCCGTTCGCGTCGATGTCGAACGTGACCTCGATCTGCGGGATGCCCCGCGGGGCGGGCGGGATGCCATCGAGGATGAACCGGCCGAGCGTCTTGTTGTCGTTGGCGAAGTCGCGCTCGCCCTGGAGGACGTGGATCTCGACCTGGCTCTGGCTGTCGGACGCGGTGGAGAACACCTGCGACTTCGAGGTCGGGATCGTGGTGTTCCGGTCGATCAGCCGGGTCATCACCCCGCCCAGCGTCTCGATGCCCAGCGACAGCGGCGTGACGTCGAGCAGCAGGACGTCCTTGACCTCGCCGCCCAGCACGCCCGCCTGGATCGCGGCGCCGATCGCCACGACCTCGTCGGGGTTGACGCCCTTGTGCGGCTCCTTGCCGAACAGGCCCTTGACCAGCTCCTGGACCGACGGCATGCGGGTCATGCCGCCGACGAGGATGACCTCGTCGATCTCGCTGGGACGCAGGCCCGCGTCCTTGAGGGCGGCGAGGACAGGCCCCTTGGTCCGCTCGGTCAGGTCGCCGACGAGGCTCTCGAGCTTCGCCCGCGACAGCGACATCACGAGGTGCTTCGGGCCCGACGCGTCCGCGGTGATGTACGGCAGGTTGATCTCGGTGGTCATCGTCGAGCTGAGCTCGATCTTGGCCTTCTCGGCGGCCTCCTTGAGCCGCTGCAGGGCCTGCTGGTCACGCGAGAGGTCGATGCCCTGGTCCTTCTTGAACTCGGCCAGCAGCCACTCGATGACGCGCTGGTCGAAGTCGTCGCCGCCGAGGTGCGTGTCGCCGTTGGTGGCCTTGACCTCGAACACGCCCTCGCCCAGCTCCAGGATGGAGATGTCGAAGGTGCCGCCGCCGAGATCGTAGACGGCGATCTTCTCGTCGTGCTTCTTGTCCAGGCCGTACGCCAGCGCGGACGCCGTGGGCTCGTTGATGATCCGCTTGACCTCGAGGCCGGCGATCCGGCCCGCGTCCTTGGTCGCCTGGCGCTGCGTGTCGTCGAAGTAGGCCGGGACCGTGATGACGGCCTCGGTGACCTTCTCGCCCAGGTACGCCTCCGCGTCCGCCTTGAGCTTCTGGAGGACCATCGCGCTGACTTCGGGCGGCGTGTAGTGCTTGTCGTCCGCGACCACGCGGATGCCGTCCGACTTGGGGTCCTTCTCGACCGTGTACGGGACGAGGCCCTTGCTGCGCTGCACCTCCGGGTCGTCCCAGCGGCGGCCCATGAAGCGCTTGATCGAGTACACGGTGTTGGTGGGGTTGGTGACCGCCTGGCGCTTGGCCAGCTGGCCGACGACGCGCTCGCCGGACTTGGCGAAGCCGACGACGGACGGGACGGTGCGATTGCCCTCGGAGCTGGGGATGACGGTGGGCTCGCCGCCCTCCATCACCGCCACGACGGAGTTCGTCGTGCCGAGGTCGATGCCGATGATCTTGCCCATTCGGGTCTCCTGGAAGCGTTGGGTGCGGGTTGGGCGTGGTTGCGGATGGGGCGGCGGCTAGTTGGGCCGGGTCGCCGGGGCGTCGCCGCCACCCTGGGCGACGGACACGAGCGCGGGCCGGATGACGCGGTCGCGGAGGCGGTAGCCGCGACGGAGCTCCTCAACGATGGCGCCGTCCGGCAGGCCCGTGCCGGGCACGCTGGCGATGGCCTCGTGCTCGCGCGGGTCGAAGGCGGTGCCCGGTGCCGCGTCCACCGCGCGGACGCCCTCGCTCTCGAGGAGGCCGCGCAGCTTGCGGTCGATGTTGGCGATGCCCTCCGCCCACGGGGAGTCGGCGAGGGCGTCCGGCCGGCTGTCGATGGCGCGGTCGAAGTCGTCCGCGAGGGCGAGGACCTTGGTGATCAGGTCCACGCCGGCGAGGCCGCGCTCCTGCTCGCGCTCCTTGACGGTGCGCTGCCGGAAGTTGGTGAACTCGGCGCGCTCGCGCTGGAGGGCGGCGAGGTACTCGTCGCGCTCGGCCGTCAGCTTGGCCAGCGCCTGGTCATGCTCAGCCTGGATCTGGGCGACGTTGGCGTCGCCCTCCGCGCGGAGCTTCTCCAGGGCGGCGGCGACGGCGGCCGGCGAGGTGTCCAGGGCGTCGATGCGCTCCTGGGCCCGCGGGCGGCGGATGGCGGGTCGGCGGGGTTCGGTCATCGGGACTCTCAGGCGTACAGGTGATCGACGAGCTCGTTCATGAGCCCGGAGACGAAGCGGACGGTGCCGATGGCCTGGGGGTAGGCCATCCGAGTGGGCCCCAGCACGCCGATGACGCCGACCGCGCGACCCGGCCGCCCGTATGGGGCGAGCACGAGCGACACGTCGGCCATCTCCTCGGCCGGGTTCTCGCTGCCGATGTAGATCCGGATGCTGCCGCTCCCGGCGACGCCCGCGATCAGCCGGGCGAGGTAGGCCCGGTCCTCGAGAGCGGCGAAGACGCGGCGGAGCTTGTCGCTCTGGGCGAACTCCGGGGCGGCCATCACGTTGAGCAGGCCATCGCTGAACAGCTCCTCGGTGGCGGCGGCGTCGAACTCCGCGAGGGAGCGCACCACGCGCTCGCCGATCCGGCGGGTCAGCGCGGCGGCCGGGTCATCGCCGGGGAGCGCCGCTAGGGCGGTCTGGGCCTGGTCCGCGGTTCGCCCCACCAGGAGCTCGTTGAGGCGGGCGGCGACGACCGACAGCGCGTCCTGGTCAGTGGGCTCGTCCAGGCCGCACTGGACCTGGCGCAGGGAGCCCTCGCGCAGGACGAGGATCAGGCTGGCCACCCGGTCGCCGATGGCGACGAGGTCAAGGTGGCGCAAGTGTGCGGCGGCGGGCTTGGCCGGGGTGGCGAGGCCGGCCGCCCGGGTCAGCGTGGCGAGCGTGGTGGCGGCGAGGCGGAACCAGTGCTCGCTCGCGTACTCCACCTGGCCGAACTGGTGGCGGATCATCAGCTGCTCCACCGGCGGCAGCGGCACGCTGTCCACGATGGACTCGACGTAGAAGCGGTAGCCGTGCTCGGTGGGGACGCGGCCGGCGGACGTGTGGGGGTGGGTGAGCAGGCCCGCCGCCTCGAGATCGGCGAGGACAGCCCGCACGGTGGCGGAGGACACGCCGAGGCGGTAGCGCTCGACGAGCGCCGCGCTGCCCACGGGCTGGGCGCTGGTGACGTATTCCTCGATAACGGCCCGAAGGATCGCCTGGGAGCGAAGGTCCAGGGGGCCGCTGGTGCGCAGGCGTCGCGCCATCCGGCTGCTCCTTGGGTAGTTAGCACTCACAGATCGAGAGTGCTAACGACGTTGGGCCAGTCTAGCGCCGGGCCGTCCGGGGTGTCAACGGGTCGCCCGGGCCGGGCGCTGAGCCGCCCGGATCGCCCGGATCGCCCGGATCGCCCGGATCGCGACCGAGGCTCAGCACGCGGCCGCCAGCCTCGCGAAGCGCGCGCGAACGGCGGCGGCCGACGGGTCGCTCAGGGCGGCTCGGCCCTCCGCCGCGAGCGCGCTGGCGTGGGCCCCGCGGATCGCCCGCCGGACGGCAGGCAGCGACGCCGCGCCCATGGACAGCTGGCGCACGCCCAGGCCGACCAGCGCCAGGGCCGCAACCGGGTCGCCGGCCATCTCGCCGCAAACCGAGAGCGCGGTCCCGGCCCGGTCCGCGCTCTCGACGGCCATCGCGATCAGCCGCAGCACCGCCGGGTGCAGCGCGTCGCGGTACCGCTCCAGCGACGGATTGCCGCGGTCCACCGCGAGCGTGTACTGGGTCAGGTCGTTGGTGCCCAGGCTCGCGAAGGCGATCGAGCCGAAGTAGGCGTCCGCCGCGAGGATCGCCGACGGGATCTCCAGCATGACGCCCAGCTCAACCGGCCCGTGCGCAACCCCATCGAGGGCGAGCCCCTCGAGCGCCTGGCGATCGAGGTCCAGCAGCAGCGCGGCGTCACCCGCGTCCGCCACCATCGGGGCCATCACCTTCACGCGGCCGGACAAGGCTGCGCGGTGGCAGGCCCGCAGCTGCGTCAGGAACAGGTCCGGGCGGTCCAGCGCGAGCCGCAGTGCGCGCACCCCGAGGAACGGGTTGTCCTCGTGGGGCATTGGCAGGTACGGGATCGGCTTGTCGCCGCCGATGTCCAGCAGGCGGATCGTGACCGGATCGCCCCCGAACGCCGAAACCGCCTCGGCGTAGGCGGCGGCCTGCTCCGATTCGGTGGGCGGCGCCGCCCGCTCGAGGAACAGGAACTCCGTGCGGAACAGGCCGACGCCCCGGGCGCCGAGCGCGCGGGCCGGCGCCGCCTCCGCCGGCGTGCCGATGTTCGCGAGCAGCGTGACCTCCACCCCGTCGCGCGTGGCCGCGGACAGCGACGCCTCCTCCAGGTCGTGGGAGCGGGCCTCGGCCAGCCGGGAGGCCCGCCCGTCGAGGTCGGCGGCCGTGGCCCCGGAAGGGTCGAGCACCACCTCGCCGGTTGACCCGTCCAGGGCGAGCTCGGCAGCCGGGCTCTCGCCACCCGGCCCGGCGAGCGCCGCCAGCAGGCCCGGGACGCCGACGACCGCCGGGATCCCGTAGGCGCGAGCCAGGATGGCCGCGTGCGCGGTGGGCGAGCCCGCCTCGAGCGCGATGCCCAGCATGTGCTCCCTGGGCAGCGTGGCCGTGAGCGATGGCGACAGGTCCTCTGCCGCCACGATCGCCCGCCCCGGCAGGAGGTCCGCCTCCTCGGGGATGCCGGCCAGGACGCGCGCGATCCGCTCCGCGACGTCCACCACG
This sequence comes from Chloroflexota bacterium, assembly GCA_021812735.1. The sequence goes on from JAKAMV010000058.1 coordinate 5,292, forward strand.
TCCGGCGCCCGGGCCGCCAGGAGCTCGTCGTCGAGGGCAGCCAGGCCCGCGGCGGCGTCGGCACCGGCCGCGACGATGGCGGCAATGCCGTCCTCGCCGCGCTCGTGGATGCGAGCGACCGCCGTCTCGATCAGGGCCGGGTCCCAGGCGAGCGTGGCGTGCGCCATGAAGATCGCCGCCTCGTCGGCGTGACCGGCCGCCTCGACCTGCTCGGAGAGCGCCATGAGCGCGTCGGCCGCAGCGTTGGAGGCGTCCCGGAGGCGTTGTTCCTCGGCCGGCGCGTCGCCAGCCGCGATCCGGCCCCCGACCGGGCGGTCCCGGCGGACGTGCGCCCACGGGCCGCGGGCGACCCCCGGTGCCGCCGCCACGCCTGCGAGCCGACGCTCCCCGGTCATCCCCAGCCTCCCGTGCCTTGGCCCGGGCCAGGCGCCCGCACCTCGCGCCATTGTCGGCCATCGGGCCGCCGGGGGGGTCCCCTGATCGGCTACACCAGCCGGGCGAACAGCTCGTTGGACAGCAGGCGGCCGTCGGTGGTGAGCCGGACGCGCGCCTCCCCGTCCTCGCTGACGAACCGCGTCAGCAGGCCCGCGCCCAGCGCCCAGTCGAGATGCGGGGCGAGCCGCGAGCCGGGCGCCATCGCCGCCGCGACCGGCAGGCCCGTGTCGAGCCGCAGGGCCAGGATCGCGGTCTCGGCCGCAGCCGCGGCAGCGTCCACGGGCTCCTCCCCGCCGGGCGGCAGCGTGGGCGCCGCCGCCAGCGCCGCCAGGTACGGCTCCAGGCGCGCCGCGTTCCAGCGCCGGACCGCCCCGTCGAACGCGTGCGCCCCTGGGCCGACCGCCTCGTGCGGAAGCCGCCGCCAGTACGCGAGGTTGTGCCGGCTCTCGCGGCCGGGTCGGGCCCAGTTCGAGATCTCGTAGCCGCGGAAACCGGCTGCCCCGAGGCGTTCCACGGCCGTCCGGTACTGGTCCGCGGCCCGGTCCTCGTCCTGCTCCACGACGGCCGCCGCCCGCCACCGGCGCGCCCCCGCCCGCGTCGGCAGGTGATCGCCCAGCGGTCCGGTCAGACCCTCCGCGTCGGGATCGTCGAGGGTGAGCGCGTAGGCCGAGACGTGGTCCACGCCGAGCGCCACCGCGGCGTCGAGGGTCTCCGCCCAGCCGTCGGGCGTCTGGCCAGGCACGTCGTACAGGAGATCCACCGAGACGTTCGCGATGCCCCCGGCGCGCGCCTCCGCGACGGCCGCGGCCACGTCCGCCGGTGCGTGCCGCCGCCCGAGCCGCCGCAGCAGTTTCGCGTCCATCGCCTGCGCGCCCAGCGAGAGCCGGGTCACGCCCGCCCGCGCGAACGCCGCGGCATCGCCTCGCTCGTCAGGCCCGGGGTTCGCCTCCAGCGTCACCTCCGCCCCGTCCGCGAGGCCGAACCGGGCGCCCGCGATCCCCAGCAGCCGCGCCACGTCGTCGGGTGCCAGCAGCGACGGGGTGCCGCCGCCGAGGTAGACGGACGCCAGCGCGGGCCGACCTCCCGACGACGGCCCGCCGAACAGCGCGTCGAGCGTGTCGGCGCGGAGGCGAAGCTCCGTTGCCAGCGCCTCGACGAAGGCCGCGATCCGCGACGACGCCCCGCGTGCGCCGGCGCCTGCCACCACGACGAAGTCGCAGTACGGGCACAGCGAGACGCAGAACGGGACGTGCAGGTAGAGCGCGACCGGCGGCCGTCGGTCGGCCAGCCGAGGCGCGACCGGCGGCCGTGGGTCGGCGGCGCCTGGGCTCACGCCTCCTCGTCGCCCTCGTCGAGGGCCTTCCAGCCCTCCGGCGGCGCGGCGCGACCGACGACCTCCTCCTCCTCTGCCCCCCTCGGCGCCGGGATGCCGCCCGGGTGCCCAGTGGTGAGGAAGAACGCGAGGCGCGTGATGGCATGGCCCAGGAACGCCGCCCCGATGCCGCCGGTCACCCCGGTCAGCCAGCCGCCGATCAGGCCGATCGCGAGCATGACCAGCAGCATCGCCTTGGGCCGGCCCGGCGCGCCGGTCCGCGTGGCCAGCGCGTACAGCAGGGCCTGCGCCAGGTTGGCGAGGTTCGGGTCCACGCCGATCGCGATCGCCATGCCGAACACGATGCCGCGGAACACGGCCTCGTCCACGAACGCGGTGGCGACGGCGTTGAGCACGGCACCGGGGTACGAGCGGATAACCGGCAGCCGCACGTGCCGGTACCGCCAGTAGGCCAGCCCCACCGCCGCGAGCGTTCCGCCGACGCCATAGGTGAGGCCAAGGATGAGCACGCCCAGCCGGTCGCCGAGCGAGAGGTAGAGGCCCGCGCCCGGCGAGGGGTGCAGGACGAGCACGGCCAGGACCCCCGCCAGGCCCAGGAGGTACCACGCGAGCCGGCGGAGCAGCGAGGGCGGGTTGCCCCAGCGATCGGCGTCGTCGTACTCCGCCGCGGAGAACCGCTCGGCGTCGAAGCGGTGGATCAGCAGGAAGAGCGTGATGCCGAGCGCCATCAGGACGCGGAGGAGGTCGGGGATCGCGTCGATCCCCGGCAGGCCGGACGTGTCGATCGTCGGCATCAGCGCTGCTCCTGCGGCGGGCGGAACGGCAGGCGGGGCGGCGGGTCAGTCCTCGTCCATGCGCAGGATCGCGAGGAAGGCCTCCTGCGGGATCTCGACGGAGCCGACGCGCTTCATCCGCTGCTTGCCCTCCTTCTGTTTCTCGAGCAGCTTGCGCTTCCGGGTGATGTCGCCACCGTAACACTTCGCGAGCACGTTCTTGCGCATCGCGGCGAGGGTCTCGCGCGCCACGACGTGGCTGCCGATGGCCGCCTGGATGGGCACCTCGAACATCTGGCGCGGGATCAGCTTGCGCAGCTGGGTCGTCAGGGCTCGGCCGGTGGTCTGGGCGCGGTCGCGGTGGACGATGAGGCTGAGGGCGTCCACCGGCTCGCCGTTGACGAGGACGTCGAGCTTGACCAGGTTCGCAGCGCGGTAGCCGGCCTCCTCGTACTCCATCGAGGCGTAGCCCTGCGTCCGAGTCTTGAGCTGGTCGTAGTAGTCCACGATGAGCTCGGCGAGCGGCAGCTCGAAGTGCATGTGCACGCGCTGCGGGTCCAGGTACTCCATCGTGAGGAACGTGCCGCGCCGATTGGTGGTGAGCTCCATCAGGGAGCCGATGTAGCGGTCCGGGGTGACGATGCCGAGGTTGACCCACGGCTCCTCGATGGACTCGATCTCGCCCACGTCGGGGAACCGCGCCGGGTTGTCCACCACCACCTGGCCTCGGCTGGCGGTCAGGTTCACGTGGTACTCCACCGAGGGCGCCGAGGCGATGAGGTCGAGGTCGAACTCGCGCTCCAGGCGCTCCTGGACGATCTCCATGTGGAGCAGCCCCAGGAACCCGCAGCGGAAGCCGAAGCCGAGGGCGACCGACGATTCGGGCTCGAACGTGAACGACGCGTCGTTGAGGTGCAGCTTCTCCAGCGCGTCGCGCAGCAGCGGGTAGTCCGGGCCGGCCACGGGATAGAGGCCCGCGAACACGAGGCTCTTGGCGGCCTGGTAGCCGGGGAACGGCTCGGCCGCGGGCCGCGCGACCGTCGTCACCGTGTCGCCGACCTGCGCCTCGCGCACGTTCTTGAGGCCGGTCGCCACGTACCCCACCTCGCCCGCCGCGAGCTGCTTGACCGGGACCAGCTGAGGCCGGAACACGCCCAGCTCGAGCAGCTCCGTCTCGGCCCCGCTCGCCATGAGGCGGATCACGTCGTGCTCGTGGAGCGTGCCCTCCTCGAGCCGGATGTAGCAGACGACGCCCTTGTACGGGTCGTAGTGGCTGTCGAAGACGAGCGCGCGCAGCGGCGCGTCGGCGGCGCCCTTCGGCGGCGGGATGCGCGCGACGATCGCCTCGAGGATCTCCGGCACGCCGGTGCCCTCCTTCGCGCTCGCGAGGATCACCTCCTCGCGCGGGATCGCCAGGACGCTCTCCAGCTCCTCCATCACGACGTCGGGCTGGGCGGACGGGAGGTCGATCTTGTTGAGCACCGGGATGATCGTGAGGCCCTCGCGCAGCGCGAGGTGGACGTTGGCGAGGGTCTGCGCCTCGATGCCCTGCGCGGCGTCCACGACCAGGATCGCGCCCTCGCACGCCTGGAGGCTACGGCTGACCTCGTAGCTGAAGTCCACGTGGCCCGGCGTGTCGATCAGGTTGAGCGCGTAGGCCAGGCCGTCGGCGGCCGTGTACTCCAGCCGGACGGCGCGCGCCTTGATCGTGATCCCCTTCTCCTTCTCCAGGTCCATGGAGTCGAGGACCTGGCTGGTCATCTGGCGCGCCTCGATTGTGTGCGTCAGCTCGAGCAGGCGGTCGGACAGCGTCGTCTTCCCGTGGTCGATGTGGGCGATGATGCTGAAGTTGCGCACGCGCGACTGGGGGATGGTCACGAGGCGGGAGTGTAGCCCCCGGGGCGTTCACCCCGTCGCTCGCGCCAGGGCCGCTTGCCAGCCCGGCGGCGCCCGATAGCATCAGCGCATGGCCCTGACGCCGCTCCCCGACGATCTTCTCGACGGCTACCGCCGCTTCCGCGCCGAGCGCTACCCGGCGGAGGCCGAGCGCTACCGCCGGCTGAGCGCGGAGGGCCAGTCGCCGCGGACGATGGTCATCGCCTGCTCCGACTCCCGCTCGGCGCCGGAGGCGGTGTTCGACGCCGCGCCGGGGGAGCTGTTCGTGGTCCGCAACGTGGCCGCGCTCGTGCCCGTGTACGCGCCGGACGCGCGGCACCATGCCGCGAGCGCGGCGCTCGAGTACGCCGTGCACGTGCTCGGGGTGAGCACGGTCATGGTCCTCGGCCACGGCCGCTGCGGCGGCGTCGGGGCCGCGTTCGGGAACGCCCCGCCGCTCACCGCCACCGACTTCATCGGCGCGTGGGTCGGTGGCCTGCGCGACCTCGAGGCGCTGCTGGCGCCGGGCGACCTCGCCAGCCCCGAGACGCGCCGGACACGACTCGAGCACCTGACCGTGGAGCAGTCGCTGGCCAACCTGCGCACGTTCCCGTGGGTGCGCTCGCGCGAGGCCTCCGGGGCGCTGGCGCTGCGGGGCGCCTGGTTCGACATCTCGCTGGGCGAGCTGCACGCGCTCGGCGCCGACGGCTGGGAGCGCATCCGGGCCGGGGCGTAGTCCGCACGGGCGTCGTACGCTTCGGCTGCCATGACTGAGACCTCCTCCGCCCAGCCCATCGACCAGTCCCCCGCCTGGGCCGCCCTGCGGGCCCACCACGCCGCGGTCCGCGACCTCCACCTGCGCGACCTGTTCGCCGCCGACGCCGAGCGCGCGCGCCGGCTCACCGCGGAGGGCGCCGGGCTGTTCCTCGACTACTCGAAGCACCGCATCACGGCCGACACCGTGCCGCTGCTGCTGGAGCTCGCGAAGACGGCGAACGTCGAGGCGCGCCGCGAGGCGATGTTCGCGGGCAAGCGGATCAACGTCACCGAGGGCCGCTCGGTGCTGCACACCGCGCTGCGCCTGCCGGCCGACGCGAGGCTCGTCGTGGACGGGCACGACGTGGCCGCCGACGTGCACGAGGTGCTCGGCCGCATGGCCGCCTTCGCGGTCCGCGTGCGCGACGGGGAGTGGCTCGGCCACACGGGCCGGCGCATCCGGAACGTGGTCAACATCGGCATCGGCGGGTCCGACCTCGGCCCCGCGATGGCGACCGAGGCGCTCCGCCACTACAGCGACCGCTCGATGCGCTTCCGCTTCGTGTCCAACGTGGACGGCACGGACCTGCGCGACGCCGTGATTGACCTCGACCCGGCCGAGACGCTGTTCATCGTCTCCTCCAAGACGTTCACCACGGTCGAGACGATCACCAACGCCACGTCGGCGCGCGAGTGGCTGCTGGCGGGCCTGGGCGGCGACGGGGCGGCCGTGGCGCGCCACTTCGTCGCGGTCAGCACCAACGCCGAGAAGGTGCGCGAGTTCGGCATCGACACCGCCAACATGTTCGGCTTCTGGGACTGGGTGGGCGGCCGGTACTCGATGGATTCGGCCATCGGCCTGTCGCTGATGGTGGCGATCGGCCCGGACGACTTCGGCGAGATGCTCACGGGCTTCCACGACATGGACGAGCACTTCCGCTCCGCCCCGCTCGAGCGGAACATGCCGGTCCTGATGGCGCTGCTCGGGATCTGGTACGGGGACTTCTTCGGCTTCGAGAGTCACGCGGTGCTGCCGTACAGCCAGGAGCTCAGCCGCTTCCCGGCGTACCTGCAGCAGCTGGACATGGAGTCCAACGGCAAGCACGTCCGGCTGGACGGCTCGCACGTCACCTACGCAACGGGGCCGATCGTCTGGGGCACCGCGGGCACCAACGGCCAGCACGCCTACTACCAGCTGCTCCACCAGGGCACGCACATCGTGCCCGCGGACCTCATCGGGTTCGCCAACCCCACCACCGAGGTGGGGCCGCACCACGACCTGCTGATGGCGAACCTGTTCGCCCAGGCCGAGGCGTTCGCGTTCGGCAAGACGCGCGAGGAGGTCGTGGCGGCGGGGGTGCCCGCGCACCAGGTGAACGCGCGGGTGTTCGAGGGCAACCGGCCCACGTCGGTGATCCTCGCCGACAAGCTCACACCGCGGATCCTCGGCGCCCTCGTGGCGCTCTACGAGCACAAGGTCTTTGTGCAGGGCGTGATCTGGGGCATCGACAGCTTCGACCAGTGGGGCGTGGAGCTGGGCAAGGTGCTCGCCACCAAGATCAACGCGGAGCTGGTGGCCGCCGACGACGCCGCCCCGGGCGCGCACGACGGCTCCACCGCGGCGCTGATCGCGCGCTACCGGGCGATGCGCCGACGAGGCTGACCACCCGCGCGGACGGCCGGCGGCGAATCTCCCGCTGGCCGATTCCGCGCCGCCTCTGCTACCATCCGCCTTCGCGCCTGCGGGCCGTCCTCTTCCGCGCGCGTTGAAAGTTGCACCCATTGCATCTGCAGTCACCGAACGGAGCATTGCCACCTTGGCCAGAACGCCTCGGAAATGGCAGGGCGCTCGCACCCCGTCCGGGCTGAAGGGCGTCCGCCAGGCTGAGCGCCGGCACGCGATCCTGCAGCCCCGGCGGTCCGCGGCAAAGACCCTGGTCGCCAAGGCCCTCACCACCGCCACGTCGCAGCCCGAGGGCGCTGACGTGGAGGCCACGCTGGCGGAGGCCATCTCGGCCCTCGATCGCGCGGCCAAGGTGGGCGCCATCCACCCGAACGCTGCCGCTCGCCGCAAGAGCCGCCTCGCGCGGAAGGTGAACGCTGCGGTCACGGGTCAGGCCGTCGTGAGCAGCCACGTGGCCAAGAGCACCGGCAAGGCCGCTGCCGCCAAGGCCGCCAAGGCCCGCATCGCAGCTGGCAAGGCCGTCAAGGCCAAGGGCGCGCAGACCGCCGCCGGCAAGGCCCGCGCGGCACTGTCGCGGACCACCCGCGCTGACGCCGCCGCCGCCCCGGATGCCGCCGCCAAGGCCACGGCTGCTGCGAAGGCCCCGGCCAAGGCCGCCGCCGCCAAGCCGGCCGCCAAGCCGGCCGCCAAGCCGGCCGCCAAGGCTGCCGGAGCGAAGACTGCCGCCGCCAAGCCGGCCGTCAAGGCCGCCGCCAAGCCTGCCGCCGCGAAGCCTGCGGCCAAGGCCGCCGCCGCGAAGCCTGCGGCTCCCAAGACGGCCGCCGCCAAGCCGGCCGCCAAGGCCGCCGCCGCGAAGCCGGCCGCCAAGGCCGCCGCGCCGAAGAAGACCGCCAAGAAGGCGGAGTAGCGCCAGCCAGGCGCTCCGCGCCCAAGAAGAACGCCCCGGTCATCGGCCGGGGCGTTTTCGATTCTCCGGCGCCGTCCGCGGCCGGATCCGATCGGCCACGGGTGACAGTGGCACTCGCAACGCTTCGCGTTGAGTTTCGCGCTCGGGTGCGGGCCTGAACCGTAGATGGCGAGGAATCGCCCGGCGCGCGGGCGCTGCGACCGCTCCCACCCGTAGCTGATCCGAATCGGCGCCAGCGGCAGCCAGGTCGTCGCAGCACGACTCGTCCTCGCGGTCCGGAAGCCCCGCACGGGCGTCCGCGCCGCGGTCGGCGAAACGCGACGTGACGCGCCCTCCTCGCGGAAGGCGCGCCACGTGCCGGAAGAGCGACCGCCCGCGCGCAGCGGGCGCCGGCGACTCTAGAAGATCCCGCGCCCCGCAGCGCCCGAGAGCGCGGCGCGGCCGAGGTACCGGGCGTCGTCGCCCAGCTCGTCCGCGATCCGGAGCAGCCGGTTGTACTTGGCCACGCGCTCGGAGCGGGACGGGGCGCCCGTCTTGATCTGGCCCGTGCCCATGGCCACCACGAGGTCGGCGATGGTGGTGTCCTCGGTCTCGCCCGAGCGGTGGGAGACCACCGCCGACCAGCCCGCACGCCGGGCGAGCTCGATCGCGTCGATCGTCTCGGTGAGCGTGCCGATCTGGTTGAGCTTGATGAGGACCGAGTTCATCGCCTTCTCGGTGATGGCGCGGCGGATGAACGCGGGGTTGGTGACGACGATGTCGTCGCCCACCAGCTGCACCTTGTCGCCCAGGCGCGCGTTAAGCTCGCGCCAGCCGCCCCAGTCATCCTCGGCGAGGCCGTCCTCGAGCGAGACGATCGGGTAGCGGGCGATCCAGTCGGCCCAGAGGTCCACCATCTCGCCGGCGTCGAGGACGCGGCCCTCCTTGGCGAGGTTGTACCGGCCCGGGACGCCGCCCGTGCCCGTGCCGTCCACCAGGATGGAGCTCGTGGCCGGGTCGAGCGCGATGGCCACCTCGTCGCCGGGCTTGTAGCCGGCCTTCTCGATGGCGCGGAGGATCACCTCGACCGCCGCCTGGTTGGACGGGAGGCTCGGCGCGAAGCCGCCCTCGTCGCCCTGGCCGGTGGCATGGCCCTCGTCGTGGAGGATCTTGCGGAGCGCGGCGAACACCTCGGCCCCCGCTCGCAGCGCCTCGCCGAAGGACGCGACGCCCACCGGCATGACCATGAACTCCTGGAAGTCCGTGGAGTCCTGGGCGTGCTTGCCGCCGTTGAGGATGTTGAACTGGGGCACGGGCAGGATCCGCGCGCCGACGCCGCCGATCCAGCGGTAGAGCGGGACCTCGTGGCTCGACGCCGACGCGTGGGCGCAGGCGAGCGACACGCCCAGGATGGCGTTCGCGCCCAGCTCCGCCTTGTTGGGCGTGCCGTCGAGCTCGATCAGCATCTGGTCGATGGCCGCCTGGTCCGCGGCGTCGAAACCGAGGATGCTGGGGCCGATGCGGTCGGTGACGTTGGCGACCGCGGTCAGGACGCCCTTGCCGCCGAAGCGGGCCTTGTCTCCGTCGCGCAGCTCCACGGCCTCGTTGGCGCCGGTGCTGGCGCCGGACGGGACCGCCGCTCGGCCGAGGCTCCCGTCCTCGGTGACGACGTCAACCTCGATCGTCGGGTTGCCCCGCGAGTCGAGGATCTCCCGGGCATCGACCCAGGCAATGGTGGTGTCGCTCACGAGGAGGCCTCCGGCTTGCGGTCCAGCAGGACCGTGACGCCCGGCAGCTCCTTGCCCTCGAGGAACTCGAGCGACGCGCCGCCACCGGTGCTGATATGGGTCATCTTGTCGGCCAGCCCCTGCTGGGTGATCGCCGCCACGGAGTCGCCGCCGCCCACGACCACCGCCGCGCCGTCCGCGGCCCGATCGGCCAGGAACCGGGCGATGGCCTTGGTGCCATGCGCGAACGACGGGATCTCGAACACGCCCAGCGGGCCGTTCCAGAGCACGGTTCGGACGCCGGCCAGCGCGGTCTCGATGTTGGCGAGGCTCTGCTTGCCCAGGTCCACGATGTGCCAGCTTGCGGGGACCTTCTCGGCCGGGATCGTCTTGTACTCGGTGCCGCGGGTGACCTCCTTGGCCACCACCACGTCCACCGGCAGGACCACCTTGACGCCCTTCTCCTCGGCCGCGGCCAGGATCGCCCGCGCGTCCTCGACCCGGTCGGGCTCGGCCAGGCTCTTGCCGATCGGCTTGCCCTGCGCGAGCAGGAAGGTGTTCGCCATGCCGCCGCCGATCACCATGATGTCGACCTTGGCCAGCAGGTTCTTGAGGACCTTGATCTTGTCGCTGACCTTGGCGCCGCCGATGATCGCGGCGAACGGCCGCTCGGGGTTCTCGAGCAGCTTGCCGAGGTTCGCGATCTCCTTCTCCATGAGGAAGCCGGCATAGGCCGGACGGAGCTTGGCGATCCCGACGGTGCTCGCGTGCGCGCGGTGCGCGGTGCCGAACGCGTCGTTCACGTACACGTCGCAGTAGGCGGCGAGCGCCTCCGCGAACTTCGGGTCGTTCTTCTCCTCCTCCGCGTGGAAGCGGAGGTTCTCGAGCAGCAGCACCTCGCCGTTGCGCAGGCGCTTGACGGCGTCTTCGGTGCCCGCGCCGAGCGCGTCGCCGGTGACCGGGACGGTCTTGCCCAGCAGCTGGCTCAGGCGCTCGCCCACGGGGCGGAGCCGGAGCGAGTCGCTGACCTTGCCGTCGGGCCGGCCGAGGTGGCTGGCGAGGATGACCCTGGCGCCCTGCTGCTGGAGGTACCGGATCGTCGGCAGCGCCGCTCGGATGCGGCTGTCGTCGGTGACCTTGCCGTCCTGCAGCGGGACGTTGAAGTCCACGCGCACGAAGACGCGCTTGCCCGCGGCGTCCAGGTCGCGGACGGTGAGCTTGTCCATGTGTCTCTCCCCTGGCCCGGCAGCCGAGACCGCCGGGCCGTGAAGCAAGGGGATGGGCCGACCGATGGGCCTAGAGCTTGCCCGCCACGAACCTGGTGAGGTCGGCGACGCGGCAGCTGTAGCCCCACTCGTTGTCGTACCAGGCGATCACCTTCACGAAGTTGCCGCCGAGGACCATGTTGGACGGCAGGTCCACGATGGAGCTGCGGCTGTCGCCGCGGTAGTCGCTCGAGACGAGCGGCTCGTCGCTGGCGCCCAGGATCCCGGCGAGCCGGCCGGCGGCCGCGTCGCGGAAGGCCTGGTTGAGCTCCTCGAGCGTGACGTTCTTCTCCAGCTCGGCCGTGAAGTCCACGACCGAGACGGTGGGCGTCGGGACCCGGAGGCTGAAGCCGTCGAACTTGCCCTTGAGGTCCGGGATCACGAGCGACAGGGCCTTCGCGGCGCCGGTGGTGGTCGGGATGATGTTGAGGCCGGCGGCGCGGGCGCGGCGCGGGTCCTTGTGGGCGACGTCGAGGACGCGCTGGTCGTTGGTGTAGCTGTGGATGGTGTTCATCAGGCCGCGCTTGATCACCCAGTTGTCGTGGACGACCTTGGCGGCGGGCGCCAGGCAGTTGGTGGTGCAGGACGCGTTGCTGATGATGTGGTGCCTGGCCGAGTCGTACTTGTCCTCGTTCACGCCGAGGACGATCGTGATGTCCTCCTTCTTGGCGGGAGCGGAGATGATGACCTTCTTGGCGCCGGCGGCCACGTGGGCCGCGGCCTTCTCGGCATCGGTGAACAGGCCGGTGGACTCGATCACGATGTCCACGCCCAGGTCGCCCCACGGGAGGGTGGCCGGGTCCTTGACCTGGAGGACCTTGATCGTCTTGCCGTCGATGACGAGGGCGTCGTCGGTGTGGCTGACCTCGCCCTTGTAGGCACCGTAGGTGGAGTCATGCTTGAACAGGAGCGCATTGGTCGGGACGTCGACGAGGTCGTTGACGGCGACCACCTCGACCTCGGGCGCGCGCTCGATCAGCGCCTTGAGGGACTGGCGGCCGATGCGGCCGAAACCGTTGATGCCGACGCGAACGGTCATCCTGATTCTCCTTGTGACTGGGGACGCCCTGCCGTCGGCCAGCAGGAGCACGGCCGACGCGATGGGATGACGAGCCACGGGACGAGCCCGGCGCGCGACGGGTCGGACACCGACGACGTCGGGAGCGCGGCGGCGGTCGCCGGACAGGCGGCGGTCGCGGCGGCGATTCCGATGTCTTGAACGCGGCGAGGTGGGAGCAGGGCGAGGTCCTTCGGGCCGAGTGGATCTGAATGCCGGGAATCTTAGCAGGGGCTCCCGTGCACTCCCCCGATACACGGCCCGTTGGCCCGGGCCGGGCGGACCGCCGCCGAGCACCATTGAGCCCCCGCCGGACCTGCCGGACGGGGGCTCAACGCACCGGTTCTGGGTTCGGCGTCAGCCGCCGATCTTGAAGACCTTGCCGCCGCAGATCGGGCACGTGCCCTGGATCGCCGGCTTGCCGTTCTTCATCGTGATCTGCTGCGGGTTCTGGACCTCGACCTTGGCCTTGTCCTTGACGCAGTACGCCTGGGCCATTGCGCGTCTCCTCCCAATTCGGTGATCCGCGGAAGCGTAGCGCCTCGCGGGCCGCGTCGTGCTGTCCTGGCGCTCAGGTTGGAGTCCAGAGCGACGGGCGCCAGCGCACCGCTCCGGCCGACTGCTTCTGGCGGTCCAGTTCCGCGAGGACGACCAGGCTCTCGAGCCCGGTCTCCACCACGGCGGCCTCCGCCCTGGTCCTGGCGTCGCCCTCCGCGAACTCGCCAGTCCGGCGATTCGCGTAGACGGCGCACACGACGCCGGCGCGACTGCCGCCCAGACCGGCCAGCACCAGAAGCGCCGACGCCTCCATCTCGAAGTTGAGGATGCCCTGACGGGCCATGTCCTCGGCGAGGTCAGGGTATCGGATGGGGAGATGCGGGATGGGGCGTCCCTGCGCGCCGTAGAAACCGGGCGCGGTCGCCGTCAGGCCCACATGATGGCGATGGCCGAGCCGGGTCGCCGCCTCCTCCAGCGCCAGCACGGCCTCGTAGTGGGCGACGGCGGGGTAGCCCTCGTGGACGAACCAGCTCGTCGTGGTCTCGAGGCGCACCGAGCCGGTGGAGATCACGAGGTCGCCAACCTCCATGCCGGGCTGAAGTGCGCCACTGGACCCGATGCGGATGATCGTCGGCCGGCCCGTGATCGCGAGGATCTCGCTGAGGACGATCTCCACGTTGTCCGCGCCGATGCCGGTGGAGACGCACGACACGCGCAGACCGCGATAGGTTCCCGTGGCGGTGGCGAACTCGCGGTGGCGGTGGCGCAGCTCGACGGTGTCGAAGTGGGACGCGATCACCTCCACGCGGTCCTGATCGCCCGGCAGCAGGATGTACTCGGCGAGGTCGCCCGGCCCGACGCCGATGTGGTACTGGACGTCGCCAGTGGGGACGGCAACGCGGGCGTCGGCATCGGGCAAGGGGTGGGGTCCTCCGCTCCGCGAGCGTGGTCCGCTCGGGTTGGCCCGAGGATAGGGTCGCGATTCCGCGAGCGTCAAGCGAGGCGGCTGCCGCTCTGGGCGGCCCGACGGGCGCTCAGGCATCGGCCGCGGCATCCGCCGCGCCAGTCGCGGCGCCCCTCCCGAGCGTCGCCAGACGGCGACGGAGGCGCTGCTGGAGGTGCCGGCGCTCCCGGGCGCGACGTGCGCCGAGGGCCCCGGCCGCCGCGGCGGAGCCCAGCACCGCCGCCAGGACCGCGCCGGCCGCCGGCGACGGGGAGCCCCCGGCGGGCGGGGTGGTTGCGCCATCCGGCAGGACGTTCTCGGCCCCGGCCATGAGGGCGGCCGCGGGCGGCGCCGTTGCACCGGTCAGGTCGCCGACCAGCGTCACATCGGCCGGGTCGCGGACCACGAGCACCGGTCCCGTCCGCGCCTCCACGGTGCCGACGGCGTCGAGCGCGTCGCCGGGGCCGATGAGCGCGGCCAGATCCGCCGCGTCGCCCTCGAGGACGATGAGCGCGGAGGCAGTGCCGTCGTCAAGCCGGAGCCCGTCCGGGGCGAGCCCGACGACGAGCCCGCCAACCCGCACCCGCTGTCCCACCCGCGCGCCGAGCGCGGAGAGGTCAACCGTCGGCGGGCCGCCCGCCGTGGTGCCGGCGGAGGGCGTCCGGCCCGGGGCGCCAGCCCCTGCCGCCACGCCTGCGCTGGCCACGGCGGCCGCGCCAAGCGAGATGTCCGACGGGCGGCGAGGCAGGACGGCATAGCGCCGGTCTGCGGCCGTCGGGTACGGGCGTCGCACGATCCCGACCACCGTGGCGCGCCGATTCTCCACGAGAGCCGTCGCGGGGACGCCCGCCCCGGCGAGCGCGGTCACCGGGATCGTGCCGAAGGCGCAGTCGAGTTCGGCCACCCAGCGGTCGCCAGAGCGGTGGACGCTCCGGATCGTCCCAGCCGCGCGCACGAGGCGCCACTCGGTGGCGGCGCCGGGCGCGCTGCGCAGGTCGAGCACGGGTGGTGCGGCCGAGCCGAGGACCGTGAGCGAGCTCACCCGCAGGCGGGGGGCGCCGGACACCCGGCCCACCGTGCCGGTCGCCTGGAGGCGCGCACCGAGGTGGACCGCCGAGTCGGGAGCCGGCAGGTACAGCTCGATGGCGCCGGTCGCATCCTCCAGCACCGCGCGGCGGCCGGACGTGTCGAGCAGCGTCCGGTCCGCGGTCACGACGCCGGCCACGGTCACGGTTGCGCCGTCGCGGATCCGGGCCGTTGAGATGGGCTCCGCCGTCGTCGGGACGCTGGTGGCGGCGGGCGATCCCGACGGGGCCGGCGAGGCCTGGCTGCCGAGTCGGACATCGTCGGGGCCGCGGAGCCAGAGGCGGTAGCCGTCGAGCGCCCCGGCTCGCGAGGCGCGCTGGCCCACGATTCCGGTGAACGAACCGGCGAGTCCCTTCCGCAGCGCGGCCACGCCGATGCCGGCGCTGGCGTCCGCGTACACCTTCAGCCGCGCCCCGTCATCGCCGGTCACCACGAGCACGAGATCCCCGCCGGTCGCCTTCGCGGCGCCGACCGTGATCGAGCCCGTGACCGTGACCAGCTGCCCCTCCAAGCTCTCGCCGATCGCCCCGGCCGGCACCGGGACGGCGTCGGGCAGGGCAGACGACCCGAGGACCGCGAGTCCGCCCCTGGCGAGCCTGAGCTCGGTCTGGCCGTACGGCGCGGCGATCGTGCCCCGCACCGAGACGAGCGTCCCTGGCGCCGGGGCGGCCATGCCGAATCCGAGCCTGACCGGGAGCCCGCCCGTCCCGTCCCCGATCACGAACAGGGCCATGGAGCCGAGGCGACCGGCCGCGGCCGTCACGACGCCCACCACGCTGGCGGTGCCGCCGACGGCGACCCCTCGTGCCGCGCCGACGCCCAGCGGGGCGGCGCTCGTGCTCGGCGTTGGGCTCGGCGTTGGGCTGGGCGTGGGCGAGGGCGAGGGGCTGGGCGTGGGGCTCGGAGTGGGGCTCGGAGTGGGGCTCGGCGACGGTGAGGCGCTGGGCGTGGGGCTGGGCGACGGCCCGAGTTCGAACTCGCCGGCCATGGTGGCGTAGAGGCGATAGCCGGCCGAACCGGTCCCGGAACTGTCGCGCTGCCCCAGCGGACCGGTTGCCGTCACGGCAGCGCCCCGGAGCACGGTGGCGTCCGCCAGCGCTTCCGGCCCGACGACGAGCCGGAGCACGCCTGAGCCGTCATCGAGCGCGACCCCGAGGCCGTCGGCCAGGCCCGACGGGGCCTCGACCACGATCCCGGCCACGCGCAGCCGCAGGCCCTCGAGCGCCTCGCCCGCGATCCCTGCCGCGCCTGTCCCCGCGACGACTGGCGCCGGCAGTCCAGCCTCGCCCAGCACCGCCACGTCCGCGGCGGCCACGCGGAGCGTCCGCTGCCCGTACCGGGACACCACTGTGCCCGATGCCCGCACCAGGGTTCCCGCGGGCAGCGGCGCGATGGCGGCTGCGTCCAGGTACAGGGCGATGCCAGCCGTGGCGTCCTGCACGAATCCCGTGCGGCCGGACTCGAGCGCGCCGAGAGGCGTGGTCAGCACGCCCTCGACGACGGCCGCGCCCCCGTCCGGCATGACGCGCGCCGACGCAATCGACACGGCAGGCGCGGGCGTCGGGGTCGCGGCCGGGGTCGGGCTCGGGGTCGGGTCGGGCGTCGGGGTCGCGGCCGGGGTCGGGCTCGGGGCCGGCGAGGGCGTCGGGTCGAGCGTCGGGGTCGCGGCCGGGGTCGGCGCGGGCGTCGGGGTCGGCGTGGGCGTCGGGGTCGGGGTCGGGGTCGGGGGCGGGGTCGGCGCGGGCGGCGGGGTCGGCGCGATGACGCCGGCGTCGCGGTTCTGGGGCACAGGCGATCCGTTGGCCACGAAGTCCGCCGCGTTGTCGTTCGTGTCCACGGCGTTGCCCTCCACGCC
>JAKAMV010000775.1 GCA_021812735.1 Chloroflexota bacterium
CCACCCTGCCGCCCGTCACTCCAGGTAGTCCTTCAGCTTGCGCGAACGGCTCGGGTGGCGCAGCTTGCGCAGCGCCTTCGCCTCGATCTGGCGGATCCGCTCGCGGGTCACGTTGAACTCCTTGCCGACCTCCTCGAGCGTGCGCGCCCGCCCGTCCTCGAGGCCGAAACGGAGCTGGAGCACCCGGCGCTCGCGCCCGGTCAGCGAGTCGAGGACCGCCTCCACCTGCTCCTTGAGCAGCTGGTGTGAGGCCGCCTCGGCCGGAGCCAGCGCCGCACGGTCCTCGATGAAGTCGCCTAGGTGAGAGTCCTCTTCCTCGCCGATCGGCGTCTCGAGCGAAACGGGTTCCTGGCTCACCTTGATGATCTCGCGGACCTTCTCCGGCGTGACCACGACCTCCTGGCCCTTGGACATCGCGTCGGCGATCTCCTCGACCGTGGGCTCGCGGCCCAGCTCCTGTAGGAGCCCGCGCGAGACGCGGATGAGCCGGTTGATCGTCTCGACCATGTGGACCGGGATGCGGATCGTGCGCGCCTGGTCGGCGATCGCGCGGGTGATCGCCTGGCGGATCCACCAGGTGGCGTACGTGGAGAACTTGTAACCCTTTTCGTAGTCGAACTTCTCGACCGCCCGGATCAGGCCGATGTTGCCCTCCTGGATCAGGTCGAGGAAGCTCATGCCGCGCCCGATGTACTTCTTCGCGATCGAGACGACGAGGCGCAGGTTCGCGCTGGTGAGCTGCTCACGGGCATCGCGGCCCATGCGCACCAGCACGCCGCGGCGCTCGCGGAGCTTGGTGCCGGGCGGTACCGCGGGGTCCCAGCCCATCTCCTGCAGCAGCTCGGCCTCGTTGCCGGCCTCGATCCAGCGTTGCAGATACTCGTGCGCGACCTCGCGGGTCCAGTCGTAGAGGGCACGCAGCCCGGGGTTGTCACGCGAATCGAGGTCGCCGTTGTGCACCGCGACGAACGCGAAGTCGACCAGGTCGGTGAAGGCGTCCGCGGTGAGCGCCTCGTTGTACGCGGTGGCCCGCGCCTTGGCCTCCCGCAGCAGGTTCTTGGTCCCCTCCCCCGTCGCCTCGCGCTGCGCCTTGACCAGGTGCAGATCCGGCACCTGGCGCAGGATCCCGTCGGCCTCGGCTTGGCGGAACGCCTCACGCACCATCCGGTCGGCCTCGCGCCCGTACGGGAGCCGGTGCTGCGGATGCAGCGCGCGGGTCTTGTGCTCGGTGTCGTTCTTCGTCCATTCCCAGAGCTGCAGGATCCCTTTCCAGGGCTCCTCGGCGATCTGCTCGCCCAGCTCGATGGCCTTGGCCAGGACGACCTCTTCCTCCGCCGTCAGGAGCGGCACCTTGCCGATCTCCTTGAGGTACATGCGGACGGGGTCGTCGATGCCGATCATGTCGGCCGACAGCGCCTCGATCTCCTCGGGAGTGGGCTCCTCGGCCTCCTCCTCGAGCTTCGCCGGCGGCTCCTGCCACGGCACGTGGTCGCTCTCTTCGACGGCGACGTCGACGCCGAGCTCGGCCGCGGCGAGCTCGGGCACCACGTCGAGTTCGTCTTCGACCTCTTTGACCTCGACCTCGTCGTCGAGCCCGCGCCTGCGCCGATCGCGCTCGAGCACGGACGCCACGAGCACCTTGTCGGATGGGTCCATCGTCATGCCGGTTCTCCCACTGGGGTTCTGCTGGTTCTCGTCGTGGTTCGGGTGAGCATCGTGGCAGCGGCCGCGCGGCGATCCAGGTCGGCGCGCTCCCGCTGCAGCAGGCGGATGCGATCGTGGAGGGCTGCCAACGCCTGGGGGTCGCGGCGTGCCGCGCGGCCGGCGGCGTCGTGGCGCCCCTCGAGCTCCGCGAGGTCGGCGCGCAGGAACTCGAGCTCCTCGTCGACGTGGCGGCGGTCCAGATTGATCAGGCATTGCTCCACCGCACGGGCGGCGCGCTCGTCCGCGACCTCGGGGCCGGGGCGCAGGAGCAGCCCGCGCACGATCAGCGCGAGCTCCGGATCCAGACGCGGCAGCACCGCCTCCAGGGGCGCCCCAGGGGCCGTCGGATCGGCTGCCCGGGCATCCGCATCGGCCGCCAGCACCGTGCGCCAGAGCTCCCGCGCGGGGGTCGTCAGCAGCACCGCCGGCTCCAGATCGAGCAGCGCGGCGCGCCGGTCCGGATGGCGCAGTAGCAGGCCGAGCAGCTCCTGCTCGATCGGATCGAGCGTTTGCACGGCCGCCAGCGGGTCGACCGCATCGCGTGCGGCCATGACGGCGTCGACGGTGAAACGGCCACTGCCGTGCCCCGTCGCGCCAGGATCCTCGCCGCCCGGACGTGCCGCCCCGGGCCGCTGCAGGAGCTCCAGGACCGCGCGCTCGTCCACGCCGCTGCGCCGGGCGAGCGCCTGCACGTAGGCGCTGCGCTCCACGGGGTCGCCGATGCGCCGCAGTGTGGGCGCGACGGCCTCGACCAGCCGCTTGCGGCCCTGCACCGTCCGCGGGTCATGGCGCGCCGCAAAGTACTCGATGAGGAAATCGATGATCGGCTGCGGCGCTGCGGTCGCCGCCTCCCAGGTCGCCGGCTCGTCGCGGATCACCTCATCGGGGTCGCGCCCCGCCGGAAGCCGCACCACGCCCACCTCGGTGAGTCCGATGCGGGCGCCACTGCGCTGGACTTCGCCGATCAACGCCGTCAGCTCGGTGGCCCCGAAGGTGCCTGCGCTCTGTCCGGCCGGGTCGACGTCGTACGCGAGCGCGATCGATGGCGCGTACCGGGTGATCAGCTCGACTTGGGCCGCGGTCAACGCCGTGCCGAGCGCGGCGACCACGTTGGTGAAGCCCGCCTGGTGGGCCATCAGGGCATCGGTGTAGCCCTCGACGATCACGGCCCGACCCGTCTTCCGCAGCGCTCCCCGCGCGCGATCGATCAGGTAGAGCGAGCGGCTCTTGTCGAAGAGGGGCGTGGCCGGAGAGTTCAGATACTTGGGGCCGCGGTCGGGCATCCCGTCGCGCGCTCCCACAACCGTCGCGCGAGTTCCCGTCGCGGCCGCGTGCGGCTCCCCCGCCGCCTCCAGGATCCGGCCACCGAGACCTGTCGCGTATCCCGCGGCGTCCCGGATCGGGAAGATGATGCGGCCCCGGAAGCGATCGTACAGCGTGCCCCGCCGGCCGCGCACGGCCAGGCCGGCCGACTCCAGCTCGTCGTCGGTCGCCCCGCGCTTTGCCCGCAGCGCCTTCGTCAAGGTCTCCCACCCGTCGGGCGCCCACCCCAGCTGGAACGTCGCGATCGTCTCGTCGGTGAACCCGCGGCCGCGCAGGTAGTCGAGCGCCGGCTGGCCATAGCGCGTCTCCACGAGGACGCGGTGGTAGAAGGCCACGGCGGCCTCCAACACGTCGCGCAGCCGCTTGCGGCGCGCCTCCTCGCGGCTGGTCCGTTCGTCGATCTCCACGCCGGCCCGGGCCGCCAACCGCCTGAGCGCCTCGGGGAAGTCGATCCCCTCGCGCTGCATCACGAAGCTGAAGATGTCGCCGCCCAGTCCGCACCCGAAACAGTGCCAGCTCTCGCGCGCGGGCGTGACGACGAACGAGGGTGTCTTCTCGCTGTGGAAGGGGCACAAGCCCTTGAAGGTGGTGCCGGCCTTCCTGAGGGAGACGCTCTCGCCGACGATCTCGACGATGTCGAGCTTCGACTTGACGGTGGCGACGACGCCTGCGGACAAGGATCCTCTCGTTGGGTGCTGGTGGGGCGTCGGCACGGCGTCGGGACGTCGGGCTGGCGCGGCGCCGGCGGGGCTACAGCTCCGGTCGGCTCGGCTGACGCCGTCGCTCGTGCGGCGGACACACGTATGGCCGTGTCAAGTCTTGACACGGCGCTCAGGTCAGCATGATGCGCCCCACGCAAGGGCTTGTCAAGGGGTTGCGGCGCCGTCTGCGGCGCCGTCCACGTGGTTTGTCAAGAGGTCCGCTGGCCCTTCATGGGCGGCGGTTGGCCCTGTCAAGTCTTGACAAGCCACGGGCGAACGGGCGGTCAATGCACGTCGTAGCGCTCCACCGGCGACCAGACGCTGTTCGCGTTGAACGGCGTCGGGACCGCTATGGCGCGCACATACCAGGCGCCCCGCGTGCTGAAGGTGACGGCAAAGCTCGTGCGGCCCGCCGCATCGGCGGTCACCATCGCGGTGTGCCGTAGCGCCCAGGCCCGACCCACCAGCAGGTAGACCCGGTACTCGACGCGGCCGGCTGGCAGCTCCGACCGTGCCGGACGGACGAGCGTCGTGAAGGTCACCGTCGTGCCGCGAATCACCTGCCGCACCGCACCCCCGTTGTCGGGTCGCAGCAGGGCCAGCTGACGTACCAGCACCCGCTGCACCGCACTGGTCGCAGGTGCCAGATCGGGCGCTCCGGCGAAGACTGCCCGGTAGAAGAGGTTGGTCGCGGGCCGGACCACCAGGCTCACCAGGCCCGAGGGGTCCGTCACCAGCTGCGCGGCGGGAGTCCAGATGCGCCCGTCGACCGAGCGCTGCAGCTCCACCACGCGATTGGCGACGCTCGCGCCGCTTGCTGGTGCTACCAGCCGGGCCGTCAGCTTCGCCTCGCTCGCCCACGTGGTGACGACCACGGGCGCGCCCATCGAGAGCGTCGGCGCTGCCGGAGCGATCGCGATGGGCGCCGAGCTTGCCGCGCTCAGACCTGCG
>JAKAMV010000776.1 GCA_021812735.1 Chloroflexota bacterium
ATGCCAGCCTGCGCCACGTCCTGGAGCTCGCGCCCGACTTCGTGAAGCTCGACGGCGGCCTCGTCCGGGGCGTCGACGCCGATCTCGCCCGCCAGGCGCTCATCGTGGGCATGGGGCACTTAGCGACCGCCACGGGCTGCACGCTCCTCGCGGAAGGCGTGGAGACCGCCGCAGAAGCCACCATGGTGGCCGCGCTCGGCGTGCCCCTCGCGCAGGGATACTGGTTCGCCCGCCCGGCGCTCGTGGCGGAAATCGTACGGCTCGGCACCCGCCTCACGATGCCCTCGCCCGACCCGAGCGATCGAGGCTCGGAGTCGTGAGCCGCCGCAGACCACCGGCGGTCCGACCCGAGCCGACTACGGTGGTATTGACCGGGGCCGCTTCACAGATGAGGGAGCCTCGCTCTGGCGCGTGTTGGCGGCCGCGCGGGGATACCCGCATTGTCTCGTTCAGGTCATTGGCCCTACGACGGCATCGATTGAGACACGAAGAGGATGCTGGCGCGGTCCACGAGCACCGTACAACCCTCGCGCACGAGCGCACCGGAGCGCCACACCGTCGCGTCGGTCACGGGTTGAAGCCTCCGGTCCGATGCCCGAAACGCCCCCTGCCAGCTCGCGCCGGTCGGCAGAGAAACATACCCGTCGACCGTAAGGCCGTCCGTCAGGCGCAGCAGAAGCCGCACCCGCACCCGCGAGCCGACGTACGTCCGGTCGCGTGGCGGCTCCCGAAGGTCGATCACTAGGCGCACATGCGCACGGTTCATGAGCATCGCGCTGACGCCCACAGTCGGGCTGTCGGCCGCCCGCTCATAGACGACTGCGTCCATCACCTCGAAGAACTGGTTGGACTCATCGAGCCAGTCCGAAAGGCGGGCTTCAGATGGCAGCTTCACGTAGCCGTCGATCCGCATTTGCGCGGTCAGGATCGTGATGGGATGGCGCTCGCCGCTGTCCACTCAGCCCGAACCCACGTGTGTCCTGCAAAAGGCCCGATCACGAGTCGGTGGGAGTCCCGTCGGGGCGACGGCTTCGAAGCCCGGCGGCAGGTGACCGCCACCGGCGAGGCCGCTCAGGACTGCCCGACGAACCAGCGTCGGGGCCACGCTCATATCGTCACCGCGGATACTTTACAGTCGCTGGGCATGGCTGCGGACGCCGCGTCGACCCGCCGATCAAAGCCCGACCTCGAACCAGACGTCGGGGGAGGGTCGCGTCGTCCGGATCCGCACGCGCCGCCCGAAGGTATACCCAAGGGCGTCGGCGAACGATCCCACACGGTCGAGGCGGGCCAGCGCTTGCCGCAGGAACAGGAGCTGGGACTCGGCCGGCGGTTCGCGCGTGACGACATGGAACCGCAGCTCCCGCCACTCGAACGTCGTCTCGACGGTCGCGACAGCGTCCACTATCCCAACGGTCCTTCTCCTCGCTGGCGGCAGATGCAAGCATAGATCAAACTTCCAGCTATCAACGAGCAGATCTGAGCGTAAATCGGCGCCGGACTGTCGCGTCGCCGAGAGCAGGCTGGAGCCTATCAGGGTCGCGCGCAGCTCGGGAGAGATCGCTTTTGCAGTGTCGTTCTTGGACCCGCGCCGTCCAAGCAGCGAGCAGGGCCAGGCGCGGCACAGGTCGGCCAGCCTGCCCCTGCATCGCCAAGCTGGCGTCGAACGTGGTCCAGATCGCGTCAGGATCTGCAGCCCCGCTCAACACCCGCAAGGCCCGACCGGGCGTCGTGATCGTGAACGGCCCCGGCGCGGCCTGGTCACGGAGGTGGCGACGATGACGGCAGGCTGGCAGCTTGCTGCAGCGACGGCCGCTGGCCAGGCGTCTACCAGCGTGCGCCTACTTGATCCGTCCAATCGCTAGCGGTGCGCCGCTGAAACCGGGGCTGACGGTGCCGGCCGACCGCGGAGCAGCACCCGTAGCTCTGCAGTGGGGTCGAGGGTGGGTCGCCCCACTCGCCGTCGAGGAACGGGCTGTTGTTGCCGCCTGCGAGACTCCGACCGGCAGCACGTTGCCGGCCGTAGCTCGTCGAGTCGGCGGGCATGCACGCAGTCCGGCAGCATGGCGTGGGTGGTGCGGCACCGCGGGCAGCGGCCACGCAGTCCGCCACGGACAGGCAGCATGTCCATACGATGGCCGAATCGCACGGTATTGCGGGCCCCCGCGGTGCCACACGGCAGATGGCGGCCCTCACGGTCGGCGGGGCGCCCCGACCTCGTGGTGGCGGATGCAGCGTGCCTCGTACGTCTCCACCGCGGCCCGTTCGAAACCCCCGACGACGATCAGAGGGTCGTCGATGGCGGCCGGTTGACCATTGACGAGCCGTTGCGTGCGGGTGGCGGTGTCGCCGCAGACCACGCAGATCGCCGTCAGTGTGGTCACCTCATCGGCCAGCGCGAGCAGCTCGGGCATCGAGTTGAAGGGTCGGCCGGCGAAGTCCAGATTGAGGCCGGTGGCGATGACGTGGCGCCCCGTCGCACGCAAGGTCTGGACCACGTCGACGATCCCCGGCTCGAAGAACTCCGCCTCTTCGATGCCGACGAGGTCCGCGTCCCGCTCGCGGGCCAGCGTCACGATCTGGCCCGGATCGTTGCGAGGCACGAGCGTCGAGGGGAAGCGGGCGTGGCTGCGGCTCTCGGCGAACTCGGCCGGTGTGCGCGTGTCGATATCCGGGCGTACGAGCAGCACGCGGCGGCGCGCGATTTCGGCGCGCCGGAGCAGGCGCAGGAGCTCGTCGGTCTTGCCCGACGACATGCAACCGGCAATGACATGCAACCAGGGATCGGAGCGATAGAACACGTGGACCTCCCCGCTGCAATCGTAGCGCCGGCCGGCGCCGAACTGCCCCTCCTGGCGGCAGCGCAGGGGATCGTGGACCGACGTCATCCGGTTCCCCGCCGGGCCAGCGAGGCGCAGGCGCGCCCCGCGCGCCGAGATCCTACCCAGACGAGTCTGGCGACTCCGCCGGCCCGGGCGACTCCAGCTCGAGCGAGCACGCGAACGCGGCGAGCGCCCGCCCCCAGGCACGGTCGGCGTCCGCCACGACGGTCGTCTGCGGCACGTACTCGGCGGCCTACCCGCCGGCGAAGCAGGGCGAGTCAGGGGCGACGATCACGGCCGCCGCGTCGACATCGCCGAGCGTGCAGGCGATCGCGGACGAGCGCGGTCTCCTCGCCCGTGGCGGTGCCGTAGACCGTGATGCTCACGGTCGCACCGTCGCACCGATGCGCGTCGCACACACGAGCGGCGGGTCACACGGCCACGCCTGCCGCCGCCGGTGGTCCAGATCTCGTCTCCGCCACCGCCGCAGCGCGGCGTGTGGCTCAGACCGGGACGGCCTCGTCCAGCAGCTCGATCGACTCGTTCACCGGGAAGCCACGCTCGCGGAGCGCGGCCACCATGACGGCCGGAGCGACCGCCTCCTCGACCGGGTAGGCGCCCGGCGGGATCGCGCCCGCGGCAAGCAGATGGCAGACGATCGCAGCATGCCAGCCGGTCGTCCGTTCCATCCCCGTGAAGCCGAGCTCGTCGTCCCGTGTCGCGCGCAAGTCGACCACCGCGCGAGCAGGTCGTCCGCTGCGCCTCCCGGTGGCGATCACGTGCGCGATCACGATGTCCTCGAACCCCTCTGGGGCACGGATCTGCGGCTCGATCAGGGCGTGGAACACGCGGCGCGGGACGACCGGTTGGCCATCGACCTCGATCGGCTCTTCGGAGAAGAACCCGGCGGCCTGGAAGGCCCGGAACTGGACGACGTGACCCGGGTAGCGCAACACCTTGTTGCGGATCGACGGCACCCGGCGGCCGAGCGTCCAGGGCAACGTCGACCCACCGCCCGCCGCGAACGCCTCGAGCGTCCCCACCGGCGCGCCCAGGTCGACCAGTTCGTACTCGGCCGGGTCGAACGTCTCGACGTGCACGATCTCCCCGTTGCGCACCCAATCGGCGCCGCCCGCGTACTCGTTGGTGAGCCCATCCATCGCGAACGTCACCCGGTAGTTCCACGGGGGTTCGGGGTGCAGGGGCAGACCGCCGTCCAACAGCAGCAGGTCGTCCGTCTCATCGAGCAGGGTCGTGGCGTACGTCATCAGGTTGTTGGCGAGCCCGGGCGCCTCGCCGCAGTCGGGGACGATCCGTATCCCGCGCCCGCGGGCGCGTTCGGCGAGAGCGACCTGGGCCAACGCGGTCGCCGTGTGGCCACCCAGATCGCACATGTTCGTGCCGGCTTCGAGGGCGGCCTCCGCGATCGCGAGGTTCAGCTTGTAGGAGACCGCCGCGATGAACGCGTCGAGTGGGCGCAGGAACGCAACGAGCGCGGCGCGGTCCGTGACGTCGAGCCGCACGCCGCTCGCGCGGTCCATCCCAGTCAGCCGGTTGACGCGCTCGGCCGCCCGCCGCGCGGCCGTCTCGTCGATGTCGGCGAGCGTCACCGACGCCGCCTCGCCGCGGACGACGAGGTCGTAGGCCGCGGCGGTCCCCTGCCGCCCGGCGCCCAGGATCCCGTAACGGTACGTGCTCATACCGCGCAGTGTACGGGGCGCGCCGGCGGCCCAGCGGTCGACCGCCGCACTCCGCACGGCCTAGCATTGGCGGCGTGAGCGATACGTCGATCGTGCAGGCCGTCGAGGCCTTCGTCGCGCTCCTGGTCGTGCTGGCGTTTGTCGCGCTGGTCACGC